>JAQVWU010000112.1 GCA_028709565.1 Eubacteriales bacterium | reverse complement strand
AATTCGGGCAGTATTGGACTTTGTCTTGTTACGCAGACTCGTCCGTTCCTTATACGCCTTATATGCAGTTTCTGTTCGTCAGACCGAGGTTTTGCCCGCGGTGGCACTTCTCAGCCTCCGCATCCGAATTCCTCCGGATTCCACCTCACGATGGACACCCTTGTCTTCGGCTAACAGTTCCTGCTGCCAAGTCTGTAGCGGACTTCCACCGCCAAGTTATTGCTCATACCGAGCACACGAATATCAAAAAAGTCCGCAAAGCGGACTTTTTTGTTTTAATTTATTTATTCTTCGTCGAATACTTCGTCTCTTTTTCTGAAAAGCAACGACACACACCATAATGCCGATAAACCCACGACCGTATAAATAATCCGGCTGACAAGTGAGTCTGAGCCGCCGCCTAACCACGCTACAAGGTCAAATCTGAACAAACCGACGCTTCCCCAGTTGAGACCTCCTATTATTAAAAGAATAAGAGCGATTCTATCAAGCATACAAGTACAACTCCTTAATTGATGTTTCATAAATATAATTAACGTTTTATCTGAAATTATACATGTATCTCGATTATTATTCAGGAATAACATTTGATTCAACTTCGGTGTTGGGTATCAGATAAATATTCCCGGTTTTTACATCGGCTTTTATAGAGGTTGTCTCTTTTAACGGTTCGAGATTGAAGACACCTGATTTGGGTTCGCCGAAAAAATCGATAATTCCGTTTTCAACTGATAAACGGTAACCCCTGTAATTATTATTTTTGACATTGGCATAAACGTTTCCGTTGTCAATAGAGGCATCTATAGTTCCGCTCATACTAACAGTATTGATGTTAAAATCTCCGGTTTCGATTTGGACGGTAATAGTAGAAATGATTTTCATGTTACTTATATTAACTTCACCTTCACCGACCTTCAACAAGAAATCTGCCTGCTTAGGTATATCTGAAACGGTTATAGTGCCTGATTCAACCGATATATCGAATTGCTTTATATCATCTTGCCTGTTAATATAAATATCCACCGTTTTTTGTTTGTCTTTAAACCTGTCGTAATATATAAAATGCCGTAAACCGTTGAAATTCAAGCCCCCGGAAGTAAACTGAAATAATGAATAGAGGTTAATTGAGTCATCAACAGTCAAATTTTTGTTGCTTATTGAATATTCGAATGTGTTTTTAGAAAAATTTTTGAGTTTTATATATGTTGCTTCCGCGTTTCCGTATATATTTACATCAACTTCTTTTAATTTTAATGTAATCTTATTTGTATTTATATCATCGAATTCATATGTTTCAATACCGTTGAAGTTCTCATCGGTTTCCTGAACTAATAACTCTATGTCATTAGCTTCAGCTATTTTTTGCGCCGATATGCAGGTGACGACACCGCCCGCGATCATCACTACCGATAGTATTAAAAAAATAACCGATGTAGGTCTCATTGTTTCGCACACTCCCTCTTTATAAGCTTTAACAAGTCTTTGATTTTATTCATTGTAAAAATAAAAAAGACAAAAAGATATCTTATGACAAACGGCAGAAAGCGAACAGCTATATTATAAACGAGTATACCTGCCAGCATTGCCGAACCGCCTATTATGACACCAAAACCGATTTCGAACAGCCCTATAGGCAATGAACTGAATATCTGTGTTATCCCATATATGATGCCGATAAGCGATATTCCGGTTCCCGCTATAATAATCAATATAAGAATGCCGATTAATATAACAACCGCAATAGCCAATGCAGCAAATGCCGCCAAAAACAATAACAACACGGTCAAAAAAAGTGGCGCTGTTATGGGAATTGTCAATATAAGTATTATCCAGTACAGAGCGGTGGCGGGGATAGCGGTTTCCTGCGAATATGATTCGTCAAGCTTGTTAAAATCAATATTGGGCGGTTCATTGCGTATCGGACGTATGCCTGTCCCTGACGTATTCATATCATAGGCAGATGATTTCATCTGCGTTATGTTCTTTACCTGTCCCGTTTTTTTTGCTTTCATATCGGCAGCAGGGCTTTCGTGCATCTTCGCAGGAACGAACCCATGCGCAGTTTTTCTTTTTAATAAAAATTCTTCTTCAGCCGGATTGTTTTCGGTATTATCATCACTTTTATATGAATGGTCGGAGGTCACGTTTTCGTCTTTCAACTGTATAACCGGATAGGTGGTCGTCGCGATGTTAATATCCTTTGAATCGGCGGAATCAATATTTGATTCCGCAGCGTTTTGCTCATTTGATTGTTTTTTATTTATTAATTTAATAATACTGCGCGCGATACCGTCTACCCCTTCATAATTTTGAATCTGGTCGTTTATTTCATCGTCAGTCATAGTGTTGAAATAACGTTCAAATTGTCTGATGTATTTATTTATATTCGGTTCGGTCACATTATACTCTGCAAGCCGTTCCCTGAGCAAACTTAAGAAAGTTTGTTTGTCCATTCTAACCTCCAAACGAATATATAATAATCCATTTGTTTCTGTTAAATTTTCAATTTTGTTATAATACGATAATATATAAATATTATATATAAGTTACACTTTTATTATATCAGAACGGAGTGAAAATATCAATATGCGAATGAGAAAAAAAAAGCATGGTTCGTTAAGACTGGACAAATGTACCGATTTGTTGACATATAATGCCAATGATGCGTTCCCGGTCAAAAAGGAGCTGCGTTTGGAAATCGGATGCGGCAAAGGTCAGTTTATCATTGATACAGCGAAATTAAATCCCGATATAAATTTTATCGCGATCGAAAAGATATCCGATGTTATACTGCTTGCCATGGAAAAAACTATGGCATCCGGTATAACCAATTTGAAATTTATTATATGCGATGCGGTTAATATACCTTTATATTTTCCATGTTCGTCGGTTGACTTGATTTACCTGAACTTTAATGACCCCTGGTCTAAAAAAAGGCATTATAAACGCCGGCTTACATATAAAGATTTTCTTGATATTTATAAAATAACGCTGAAACCAAACGGCAGAATATTACTAAAAACAGATAATCGGGGATATTTCGATTTTTCTGTCGGTCAACTTGCTGACAATGGCTTTTCTGTCGATAATATAACCTATGACCTGCACAACAGTATCTGGAACAGCGATAACATACGTACCGAATATGAAAATGTTTTTGCCGAAAAGGGTTTGGTTATATATCGTTGTGAAGCGAGTTTACGATAAGCATATGATTTTGTCTTCCGAATCCCGATTCAATCTAGAAACTCACTCATTCTATCCCAATCATCATACAATACAAGCAATCTGCTCTCAAGCTCCTCTTCACGGTTATATAATTCCGACAGCCGTATATGGTCGGCGGCGGCTTCACCGTGCATCTCAGCCGCTATACAATCGAGTTCCTTTTCTATTTCAGCTATCTCATCACGTGTTTTTTGCACCTTTCGCTCAAACCTGCGCTGTTCTGACTGAGTGCGTTTGTTCTCGATATAATTGCGTTTTGCCTCGCTCTCTGTTTGTGTGTTTTGCTTATTTTCAACCGTCATATAATTATTTTTATATTCCAGAAACTCTTCATACCCCCCGCGGTAATCAAAAATCGTACCGCATTCAACTTCGTTAAATGCGAGAATGCGTGTAGCCAGCCTGTTTATGAAATACCGGTCATGCGATACGGCGATAATGGTTCCGTCGAAATTTTCCAGGGCCCGTTCAAGCGCTTCACGGGAATTGATATCCAGATTATTGGTAGGTTCATCAAGAATAAGCAGATTCATTGAAGACAGTATCAATTTTGCGAGTGTAAGCCTTGCTTTCTCACCACCGCTCAACACCTCAACTTTTTTCGTAATATCATCACCGCGAAACAAAAACAAGGCGAGCGCGTTTCTTATCTCGGTATGTGTCAGTTTGTCGTAATCATTCCATAATTCGTCAATCACAGTATTTTCGTCGTCCAATTCCTGATTTTCCTGATCGTAATAACCTGTTTTAACATTATATCCATACTCGACCAACCCTTCGTCCGCGTTAATTTTACCCGCAATTATTTTCAATAGGGTTGACTTTCCGCAGCCGTTATTTCCGGTTATAAATACATGTTCGTGTTTTGTTATCAGTGCGCTAAAATCGTTAAACAACGGCTTCTGAGGATAGCCTTTTGTTATATGATTCAAACGCAATACTTCGTTTCCGCTTTCACCGGATTTATTGAACCGCATACGTATTTTATCCGGCGGAGTTTCAGGCTTTGCGACACGCTCCATTTTTGCCAACTGCTTTTCACGGCTTTCAGCAGCGATTATATTACGTTCCCTTCCCCATCGGCGCTGCTGTTCTATATGCGCTTCAATACGGGCTATTTCTCGCTGCTGGATTTTATAATGTTTTTCCTGTATAACACGATCATTTTCTTTTAACCGTACAAACGCGCTGTAATTTCCGTTGTAAAGTTTACATCTTTTGTTTTCGATTTCCAGGATTTTGTTCGCAACTCTGTCAAGGAAGTAACGATCGTGTGAGATTACCAATAAAGTTTTACGATAGTTTTTAAGAAATTCCTCAAGCCAGAATAAAGTATTCATATCCAAATGATTTGTGGGTTCATCCAGCAGTAATATATCGGGTTCGCGAAGTAAAATACGAGCCAGGGCAACCCTCGTTTTCTGACCTCCGCTTAATGAAGAGATTTTCAACGAATGAAACTCTTCAGCAAAGCCCAGACTGATTAGCATACCACGGCATCGTCCGCGAAACTCATAACCCCCGTTACGGACAAACGCGTCATGGGCTGTTGCGTATCGTGCGCCCAGAGAAATTTCTCCGCTTTCAATTTCGGCATTGAGCGCTTTTAATTCATCTTCGGCGTCAAGCAGATGCTTATATGTCAGCAACATTTCATCAATTAATGTGTTATCATCGGTAAATTCCGTGTTTTGCTCCAGAATGCCGACGCTCTTGTCTTTGGATATATATACACTGCCGCTATCCTGCGAATATTCGCCTGATATGACGCGGAACAATGATGATTTTCCCGCTCCGTTTACGCCGACAATGCCCATTTTATCGCCTTCGTTAAGCGCAAATGAAATGCCGTCCAGAATTGTCTCAACTCCGAAAGACAAACTTATATTATCGACGCTTATTGATATCATCTTAATATATCTCCCCGTATTAAAAATCGGAAGGTATTAAGCCTCCCGATGCTATATGTATTTTATATATAAATAAAAATTTAAGCCTGTTTTGTTCCGCATTTAGGACAAAAACTCATACCGGGTCTGATTCTTATGCCGCATGAAACACAGTGCTTAAATTTGCGCAGTTTTGCGAGTTCTTCTGATGCCGCGTTAATATCAGCATTTATTGCCGTTATCGCGTCACACAAAGCCGTTATCTCAATCGTATTGTCAATCACGCCGTCATCGGTCGGAACGGATCGCAATTCTTCATAACGCAGTTTTCCAATCTCCTCATACAAACCCGATCTCTTAGATCGCAGATTTACCACTTTATACTTAATTTTAGCTATACCGGTCAGTTTTCCGGTTTCTTTTGCGGTATAATCGACCGCGTCGGATATCTTTTTAGAAATATCGTTCCAAACATCCATTTGTATTACCCCCCTCTCGTTTATACATATAACACACATATATTAAAAAATGTTTTATATAAATCCCGATACTATATTATACACTGCACAAATTGATTTGTCAAGTATTGACACGTTGTTTCATATATGTTATTATGATTAATATCTGTATTATAAAGAAAAGGGGCTGTTTAAAATTAAATTCAAATTTTCTCACAACAATATCAACGTATCAGACCTGGATAAAGCGCTGGATTTTTATCGTATGGCGCTAAACCTCAAAGAAGTAAGGAGGATAGAACCGGAGGACCGTTCTTTTAAAATTGTTTTCTTGTCAGACGGTGAAAGCTCGCATAATCTTGAACTCACCTGGTTGGCTGAACATACTGAGGCCTATGAACTGGGAGATAATGAAAGTCATCTTGCCTTTACCGTAGACAACCTTGACGAAGCGCACGCTCTGCATGAAGAGATGGGATGTATCTGTTTTGAGAACAAAGCAATGGGCTTATATTTTATAAACGATCCTGACGGATATTGGATCGAAATACTGCCTGCCCGCTGACTGAGTACAGATAGAAAATATGAAAAACTATAAACTATATCTGGACACACCTGCATCCGAATGGGAACTCGCGACTCCCGTAGGCTGCGGCAGCCTGGGCGCAATGATTTACGGAACGGTGGATACCGAGCGGCTTCAGTTGAATGAAGAATTTATATGGGCAGGCGGTCCGATAAACACCGATTGCATCGATTTTCGTGAAATAATAGATAATACCCGCCGTCTATTGCTTGATGGCAAAGCTTCTCAAGCCGATGCATATGCCGAGGCGGCATTTAAAGGAAAGCTTCATCGGATACAATCATATGAAACGGCGGGTGAACTGCTTTTTTCGCTGCATGATAACGCGGATTACTCTGATTATCACCGTGAAATCGATTTGAACTCGGGAACAGCGTCCATAACCTATAAAAAAGACGGTATATCCTATCGCCGCGAATTGTTCGCTTCCTTTCCTTCCCGCATTATTGCCCTTCGATTTACTGCCGATAATAATGCACCGATAAGCTTCTCGGCGATTTTTAAACGGGAGAATATTATCTCACGGAGAGTCATCGATGATAATATGATGGAGATTAGAGGCATGACCGCTTCCGGAGGATATGAATTTACCGTATTGATAAAGTTCGTACCTGTCGGCGGAACACTATATCTTACAGCCGATTGCGCGAACGTTTTTTCCGCTGACTCCTGTGCCGTTTATATTAGCGCCGCAACCGGGTATCAACCCGAATTTCCGACAACATGCGACTGGGACGCTTTGATTGACGAGCATGTAAGAGACTTTTCGGAGCTAATGAATCGTTCGGATATTTATTTAGGTGAAACAGACCATGCCGTTGAAAAATTGCCGGTAAACGAGAGGCTGAGCCGAATACGCGACGGTGAAATTGACCGGGGACTGGTCTCTTTGTATTTTCAATTTGGCAAATATCTTTTAATCGGGTCCAGCCGCCCCGGAACGTTACCCGCAAATCTGCAGGGTGTGTGGAACGGTGTGCTTAACGCGCCCTGGAACAGCGATTACCATACCAACATTAATTTACAAATGAATTACTGGCACGCGGAAACCGCCAATATATCGGAATGCACGTTACCATTGTTTGATTATATCAATAACTATCTTCTGGAATCAGGCAGACGCACCGCTTCGGTAAACTATAAATGCCGCGGTACCGTGCTTCATCATGTAAGCGATATTTATGGTTTTACCGCTCCCGCTGACGGATTGTGGGGTCTGTGGCCCTTGGGTGGAGCCTGGTTATGTTACCATTTATGGGAACACTATCTCTATACCCTCGATACGGATTTTTTGCGTGATACCGCCTATATCTATATAAGCGAATGTATACGTTTCTTTCTTGATTATATGTATGAAGATTCAGACGGTGTTTTACTGTCAGGACCCTCTACTTCACCGGAGAACCGATATTTTAAAGACGGTAAAGCAGCCTTCCTGTGTATGTCGCCGACTATGGATATAGAAATTATCAGCGGGTTGTTCAAGTTTTATATAGAAATCGAAACGATTTTGGACATTAATCCGCAGCAGGCACAGGAAACCGAAACCGCGCTGGCGAAATTGCCTCCGTTGAAAATCGGCAAACATGGCCAGCTTATGGAATGGCTTGAAGATTACGACGAACCGGAACCCGGTCACCGCCATATATCTCATATGTTTGCCCTGTATCCTGATTCAGCAATTAATCCTGCTACCCCGGAATTGTTTGAAGGCGCCCGAAAGACGCTTGAACGCCGGCTGAAAAACGGCGGCGGTCATACCGGATGGAGTTGTGCCTGGCTTATCGCATTGTATGCGAGACTGCTGGACGGTGAGAACGCGATGACTAACCTGACAAAATTATTGGTTAAATCAACCCTGGACAATCTTTTTGATACACATCCACCCTTTCAGATAGACGGCAATTTCGGCGGATGTGCAGCCATTGCCGAAATGCTGCTGCAGTCGCATAACGGTGTGATAAAATTCCTGCCGGCACTCCCTGAGTGTTTTAATAACGGCTCGTTTGAACGTTTATGTATACGAGGCGGCGCGGAGGTTTCGGCTAAATGGGAAAATGGCAAGGTTACCGAATTTACCCTCTCCTCAAAAAACGGCGGCACATATAGAATCGATGTAAACAACGAAATATTTGATATAAAATGCGGCGCCGGAAGCCTTTATATCTATGAACCTAAGCAGGGAGTATAACTATATTATGAATATGACTAACGA
>JAQVWU010000111.1 GCA_028709565.1 Eubacteriales bacterium | reverse complement strand
CCAACATTTTTACCGACACACAGATTGAATCGGTTAAGAAACGTGTTGCGGAACGTGTCAGCTACCTGGCCGGCATAAACTGCGAGCTCATCTACCTGATAATACCTACCCCCATGCATGTTTACCCCGAACTGGTCCCCGACCGCTTTCCGCTCAATACCGGAATAACGCGCACCGAGCAGTTTGAGACGGCGGTCACCGAGTCGGGCGCCGTGGTCATCAATCTTTATGAACTGTTTACCGAACATAAAAACGACGAATTTAAGATTTTTCATAAAACCGATACCCACTGGACCCAATACGGCGCGTATCTGGGATATCTGGAACTGTTGTCTTATGTATCCGAAAAATGGCCCGACGCGACCCCCCGGGGCGAGGGCGAGGTGGAATTTTATAAGGAACAGGTTGAGATTGCCGACCTTGCCGAGCATACCGAAATGGACCAGAAACTGCTGCGGGAGAACGCAACCTTCATGCGGCTGCTTTTTGACACCAATCACGACCCCAACATCTGGCATCCCCGCACCAACCGTTTAAACCACGACCTGTGTTCCCACGACCATGTGACAAAAAGCTCACGCGCCGGTTCCCTGCTGCCCCGCGCCTATATTATGCGCGATTCCTTCGGGACGCCGATATACGCCCTGCTGTCCGACGCTTTTGAGAGCGCGAACTGGAAAAGCATGTGGCGTTATGACTTTGACAAAAACGATATATCGCGTTTTAAACCCGATTATCTGATATATATTGTAACCGAACGCAACATCGGAAGCATTTTATAACCAAAGCGCCCCGGACAGCAATAATAGATAAAAAGCATTATGTATTATTAAGAATTTTAAGAAATTTAAGTATATTAGGAAGTATCAGGTGTATTTATGAGCGAACCGACAAAAAGAGTAATTTCCCGCCAAAAGGTCAGTCTTGTTATCCGTATGCTGACCCTTGCGGCATTTTTATTTATTTTGTTTCTGCCCGCTGTTTTGACCGGTGCTGCCGGCGTTCCGATTCGGAGCGATATCATGCTTATCTATAACAGGATTACGGGAACAGAGGCCCAGCCCGATTTGGAATCTGAAACCGAAGCTGAGCAGACCGAAGCTCCGGAGACCGAACCCGAAGAACCCGCCATAGTATGGGACGATTCAAACCCCATGTACGCTGAAATCAACAGGCTGCGCGCCGTCCGCGAAATGGTCGAACCGACCGGATTCAAGGGCGCACCGACCGTCATTATCGGCAAATCGGGTTATCTGTATGAAAACGGGTATATAAACGAGTTTCTCGGTTATTCCGAAATGTACCGAGAGGTGACCCGGGAACACGTAGAACAGCAGGTCGAAATGCTGGAGTATATCGCGAAAAGGCTTGCGGAAGAAGGGCACGCCTTCGTTTTTGTTTTGACCCCGTCAAAAGCCTCGCAGTATCCGGACGCCATTCCGGACTGGTATAAGGATCAAAATAATATGCCGGACGGCTATATACGCCCCTATGATTATCTAATCGAAGCCCTCGCCGACAGCGAGGTGCCGTATATCGATTCCGCATCGCTGTATGCCGAGGTCGGACTTCAGGAGACCTTTCCCAAGACCGGCACCCACTGGAATAAACCGGCCGCCTATGAAACCTCCCGCGAGATACTGGCCGAGTATGAAAGACAGACGGGTATCGAAATAAGACGCCTCGCCGCGGATGAACTCGTCTCCGCCGAAAACCCTCCCGGTTACGGCAATCCGGAACAGGATATTCTGGGTTTTGTAATCAGCGGGATAAAACGCTCCGAATTGATTCTGGACGATTTATACTACTGGCCCGATGTATATGTCGAAAACGACGACTGTAAAAACCGCATCAGTATTCTGCTGCAGGGCGGTTCCTTCGCCCACGATTTCTCTACATATTATTCGGCATACGGCGTGGCATCGAGGATCACGCGGTTGTATTATAACGGTTTTCCGAACGATAACCTCAACGCCATACGAAATCCTTCCCGCTGGCAGGCGCTGCTCAAAAACATAGATTATGTCATCTTTGAATGCAACGAACAGTTTGTAAGGTCCCTTGGCGGAAACTCTCCGGACTGGTCAAGGGATAAACCCGGATACGAGATCGGACCCGACTGTTATGAATCGCTTTACAACTATCTGAAATCTATCGAACAGTGAGGACAATCATATGACCTTTACATTGACTCTGTTCGTTTTTGCGTTTCTGCCCGCCGTATTGCTTGTTTATCACCTGATTCCCCGCCGTTTTACCGCCCTTAGCGGCGCGGCGCTGCTGATCGCTTCGCTGGCCTTTTATGCCTGGGGCGAACCGATAAACCTATTGATTTTGCTTGTGTCGGTCACGCTGAATTATTTTATCAGCCGTATGATGAGCAAAAACACAGAAATAAAAGGCCGCCGGTTGTGGCTGGCCGCGGCTTTGATATTCAATTTGGGGCTGCTCGCGGTGTTTAAAACTACCGGCATACTGCCGCCCATAGGCATATCCTTTATAACGCTCAAACTGCTGTCCTATATATTCGATGTATATACCAAAAAAACAGGTGTCCGGAAAAACCCGTTTAAATACAGCTTGTATATTCTGTTTTTTCCCGGGGTCATCGCCGGTCCGCTTAACCGTTACAATGATTTTGAGTGGCAGTCGGTCGATGCCGGCGCCTTTACCGACGGCGCGGCGCGCTTTGTCCGCGGCTTCGCGAAAAAAATACTTATTGCCGATACTCTGGCCTTAACCGCCGACGGCATATTCGGCAGCGGCACAGAAATGGGCGCCGCTGTCGCCTGGCTGGGAGCGGCGGCGTGGTCGTTTCAGCTGTTCTTTGACCTGTCCGGTTACGCGGATATGGCCATCGGACTGGGAAATATGTTCGGTTTTAAACTGCCTGAAGACTTCAACTATCCCGGCATGTCGATATCTCTGAGGGATTTCTGGCATCGCTGGCATATAAGCCTGTGCTCCTGGTTCCGGGAATATATCTATCTTCCGCTGGGAGGCGACACAATTGATAAAAACCGGACCTATATGAATCTGATTATTGTCTTTATCGGCGCCGGTTTATGGCATGGCGGCAGTTTTAATATTATCTTTTTGGGTATCTATCACGGTTTGTTTATGGTGCTCGAACGCGCCCTTCTCGGAAAAATCCTCGACCGTCTGCCCCGCTTTGCGGGACGCGTTTACACGCTGATGATTGTGCTGACAGGCTGGGTTATCTTCCGCGCCGATACGCTTTTCGGGGCGTTCTCCTATATCGGAACCATGTTCAATTTCTCCCGTATGGATATATCGGCCGCGGTTGATCTGATTGACCGCACCACGCTGACCGCCTTCGCTGCGGCGATTGTATTGTCGCTGCCCGTGATACCCTGGTTAAAAGAAAAGCTTCTGCGTCGCAAATACGGTCCGGGAATTTCCGACGCGCTCACCTTAGCCGGGGTAACGGGATTTTTTATCCTGTCCGCCGTATTCTTAACCGGCAGGGGCAGCAGTCCGTTTATTCTTTTCCGTTTTTAATTGCCAAAACTAAAGAACCGGAGATATTTGACATGCAAAAAAAACGCTTATACGGAGCTATCCCGTCTGTTGTTTTAATTATTATAATTATGCTGACTGCGTTTCAGACCGCGGTATCCGCGTCAGGCAAAAATCTGTGCGCCGACGCCCTTCTCCACGGTTCTTCGGGTTATATTAACGACGAAGAACAGGATGTCTTCGCTTTTGACGGGAATATAGATACCAAATGGTGCGCCACATACGATAATATAATCATGAGCGATGAAACGCTGAAGGTGTTCGACCTCGGTTATCTGCACTGGTTTGCCATCGATCTGGGTGAGGCATATTATTTCGATTCCTATAAACTGATACACGCTTCACAGGGTCTGCGTGATCTGGGTGTTTACGGATATAATGCCGTTGCCTGGGCGGTCCAGATCAGCGATGACGGCATAGACTGGATGACGGTATCCGAATTTCGCGATAATTATGACGAAATCACCGAGGTATTTATGGGCAGGCGATACGCGCGCTATGTCCGTCTGATGATATCCCAGCCGGAAGCCAACGGCGGAAGCACCGTACGTTTGCCCGAATTTGAACTCTATGAATGCGCCGCGGGTGAGACGACCGACGGCATTGTCGGTAAACTTCAAACCACAGCCCCGGAAACGGAAACAAAACCGGCAATCGAAACGGAAATCATCTCCGAAGAGCCGCCCGAAACGGAACCGGTTCGCGACAGCGCGCAAAATACCGGAATCCGCTGGGCGGCTGTGATTATCACAGCCCTGGCAGCCCTTGGGGTCAGCGCGGCGGCTTATTACCGAAAACTTAAATTAAATCCGAGCCGGCCAGTGTCTTAAAGCAGGGGCGCAGCCGCTCGTACAGTTCTGCGTACAGTTTATAGTTTCTGTCGTATATTTTTGCGTCCTCCGCATTGAAAACGGTGGTCTCCCTGACACCTATGAGCTCCGCGCAGGCTGAGGGAACGCTTTTATAGATACCCGCGCCTACCCCGGCCAGTATCGCGACCCCCAGCGCGCCGCCCTGTTTTGAGTTGGAAACCGATATATCCATACCGAATGCATCGGCCATCATCTGTCTCCACAGCGTGCTGTTGCCCCCGCCGCCCGAAGCCAAAACCGTCTCCGGTTCGGTTCCCATACCGCGTATTATACCTATACAGTCGCGCAATGAAAATATGACTCCCTCCATCACCGCGCGGAGCATGTCGGTTTTTGTGTGGATTGCCGACAGCCCGAAAAAGACGCCCCGCGCGTCGGGATCAAGGTGAGGCGTGCGCTCGCCCATCAGATAGGGCAGATAGATTAACCCGTTGGCGCCGCAGGGGACGCGCCCGCAGATTTTATCCATAATATAGTTGGGGTCCTCACCCAGCAGCGCCGCCGTTTGTTTTTCACCGGCAAAGAAATTATCGCGCGCCCATTTGAATGAAAGCCCGGCCGCCTGTGTCACGCCCATAATATGCCACGCGCCGGGAACGGCATGACAGAAGGTATGCACCCTGCCCTCAGGGTCTATGGAAATTTGGTCGGTATGCGCGAATACGACACCCGAGGTGCCGATTGTAGCCGAAACAACACCCTCGCGGACAATACCGTTGCCGACGGCGCCGGCAGCCTGGTCTCCTGCGCCCCCGACCACGATGGTGCCCTTCTTCAGACCGGTCAGAGCCGCGGCGGAAGCCGAAACGGTTCCGGTAACCTCGCATGATTCGTATACCTTGCCCAGCATCTCTATACCGATGCCGAGTTTGTCCAGAACATAGGGGGACCAGCCGCGCGACGGTATATCCAGCAGCTGCATACCCGACGCGTCCGACACCTCGGTGGCAAATTCGCCGGTCAGCATATAGCGTATGTAATCCTTCGGAAGCATTATTTTAACGCATCTGTCATAGTTTTCGGGTTCGTTGTTTTTAACCCACATTATTTTTGAAGCGGTAAATCCGGTCAGCGCGGGATTGGCGGTAATCTTTATAAGCTTATCCTTTCCGACAAGGGCGGTAATCCGCTCGCATTCCAGAGCGGTGCGCTGATCGCACCAGATGATTGACGGGCGTATAACCTCGTCGTTTTTATCCAGCATAACCAAACCGTGCATCTGACCCGAAAGGCCCACACCCTTTATGTCGGCGGCATTTACCCCGGATTTCACGATAACTTCACTCACCGTCTGACAGACCGCCCTCCACCAGTCGGCGGGATTCTGTTCCGCCCAGCCATTGTGCGGCTGATACATCTCGTATTCATACAGCGCGTCGGCTACGGTGTTTCCCGACTCGTCAAAAAGCACCGTTTTGGTTCCCGATGTTCCGATATCCGTTCCGATTAGATATGCCATTTTGTGCCTCCAGTTTTTTTATAAAATAAATTAGATTCTGAAAAACTTTATCGGTTTTACGGCAAGCCCGTTTTCATACGCGCGGACCTCGCCGAGCGCAAAAAAACCCCCGCCGTCAATTATACGCACGCGTTCACCTTCGGCAAAGGAGGTACCCGTTTTGGATTGGTATATTTCCGCGCCGGAGTTTGCTAGTTTTGCCAAAAATCCGCTCAGTTTCAATGCCGGACAGTCACAAAACAGCTTCTCCACGGGAATCAGCAGACCGGCGCGGTCCTCTTCGCCCATGGATTCAATCTCCGCCGGGGTATGAGCGTTTTCTATTGCGAAGCTCCCGGAGGCAGTCCTCTGAAGACTGCTCATGGTACCGCCGCAGCCCGCTTGAGCGCCTATATCCTCGCAGAGGGTACGTATGTATGTACCGCCGGAGCAGTGCACGTCCAGCGCATATTCGCCCTGCTCTTCACAGACCGGTTTCACCGATATCGCGTATATACTTACCGGCCGCGCTTCCCGTTCGATTTCAATACCCCTGCGCGCCAGGTCCAACAGCTTGCGGCCGTTTACCTTAATCGCGCTGTACATCGGGGGTGTCTGCATGATATCGCCTTTGAACCGGGCGGCTGCGCTTTCCACGGCGGCAGTTCCGGGCAATGTCTGTGAACGCGCCGTTATACTGCCCGTTATATCCCCCGTATCGGTGGTTATCCCCAATCTCAGTCCTGCGCTGTATCGCTTATCGCCTGCCGTGATATATTCGGCAGCTTTGGCGGCTCTGCCTACAAGCACAACCAGAACCCCCGTCGCCATGGGATCCAAAGTGCCCGTATGGCCGACCCGTTTAGTATTATACAGACGGCGTATTATATTTACAACATCATGAGAGGTTATCCCTGCCGGTTTGTTTATGTTAAGCACACCCGATATTTCGTATATATCAGATACTTCAGATATCGCCATGCATATCCTCCAGCGCGGAAATCACACGCTCCATAACCGTCCTTTCGGCTTCCTCGCCGCTGTCCGCTTCTATAACACCGCCAGCGGCCTGACGATGACCTCCGCCGCCGAACATGGCGCATAGCCGGTTGGCTGCGATACCGGGGCCGCTCCTCATGGATATTTTAAACTCCCGTTCCCTGTCCTGTCTTTGTTTGAGTACCACACCCAATTCAACACCGGCAATCTCCCGCGGGACCGAACTTATATCACCGATATCTTCGTCGACGAGACCGTGTTTCGCTTTCGTTTCATTGGTAAAGCAAACCGAGGCTACACTGCCGTCAAGATAAAACTTTAATAATTCCAGCGTTACCCGCAGGGCGGTCATTTCGCCGCGGGTTTTGTTGTCGAACAGCCGCTGATTTATGTCCCCGTGGTCGATGCCGGTATCGAGTAGAACGGCTGTCTTGCGGTGTGTTTCGGCCGTTACATTGCTGTATTTAAAACAGCCCGTGTCGGAGGATATCGCTGCGTAAAGCGCGCGGGCGGCCGGCTTGTCAAGGACTCCGAAATGGGCAATAAGGTCGGCGATTATCTCTCCGCACGCCGCCGCGCTTTCATCTATATAGTTATACCGGGCAAATTCCTCGCTCATGGGATGGTGGTCGAACTTGAGATCGATTTTACCCGCAAACGATTGCCCGTATTCGCCCGCCAGCGCAAGCGATGCCGTGTCAACCGAAACCACAAGCCCGGGTGTGAATTGGTCGGGGCAACGGGTCAACACGCCTTCGCCGATAAAGCTCAGACGTTCGGGCAGCTTATCGTCGCATATGATAACGACGTTTTTTTGCGTCATCATATATTTGATGGCAAAGGCGCTGCCCAGGGTGTCGCCGTCAGGACCGATATGCGTCAATATCAGAATATTATCGTTATCGAACAGCATTTCCGCTGCCGCTTTCAATGTGATATTATTCATATGTGCTGTCGGCTTTCACCTCATCCTTTTCAATTTCATTTGCGTCCGATTCCGGGGTTTTATCGGCAATTGCGCGAAGAAGCTCCGACATATGCGCGCCCTTCTGCATGCTTTCATCGAGAATAAAGCGCAGCTCGGGTGTGTTGCGCAGATTCAATCGCTGAGCGACCTGTCTGCGTATGTAACCGGCCGCGCTGACCAGTCCCTTTTTAATTTCGTCTAAATCCACATTTGTTCCGATTGCCGAGTAATATATCTTTGCGGTCTTAAGATCTGCGGCACATTCCGCTCCCGTTATACTGACCAGCGCATTGTTCACCCGCGGATCTTTTACGGTGCGCAGAATCTCCGCAAGTTCCTTGGTCAGCTGTTCATTGATTCGTCCCTGTCTGTAACCCGCCATATCTGTTTCCGTCACTTTCGTTGTATTTATCCTAAATGCCGTAAAGCTCATACTACATTTATAATATCTTTTATAATATCTTTATTATAACACATTATTTTAAATAATAAAGATTAATTACATAAATAAGTTGAAAATAACCCGATTATATATTATAATATCTCTGTATACATAATAGAATTTTTCAGAAAGGAA
>JAQVWU010000110.1 GCA_028709565.1 Eubacteriales bacterium | reverse complement strand
CTACACGACGCTCTTCCGATCTATAAATTCGGTGACATACCCGCAGGAGTGATAAAACACTATAATCTCCGGATTTATATCCCGGGCGGCGTCGATTACCCTTTTTAACCGGGGTTTAAGCCACTCGGCGTACATACCTTCGCTCATCATGAGCGTGAACTGCGTGCCGATATCATCGCCTAAAAATATCACGTCCGCCCCCGCTTTGGCATAGCTTGAGGCGCGCAGTACCGCCAGATCGGCAACACGGTCCAGCAGCGCCTCCGCCATCGGGTCCTCGCTCTTCATGTCGCACATGAGATTTTCCATGCCGCGCATATACCACGCCGTCTCCCAGATGGTGCACTGCATACCGCCCATGGCCGCCCTGTCCGCTTCGTGGAGCAGCCTCACCTGCTTCCGCTGTGAATCAAGGCCGGACGGGTCATAGACAGGCAGCGGATATGCCATAATCTGTTCCGCCGAATCGAAATCCTCCATCGGGTGATGCATCCGCGTCATATGGAAAGCCGCGGTCGACCCCGGTTCGTGGGCGACCCCCCAGCCGTCGATCCGCGTGCCTTCCCGGAAGTCTTTCCCTTTATAATAACGCATGAAAACTTCGGGATCCGCGCATTTTGCGGGCAGGTCGCCGATATAACCCTCACCGGTATGAATCTTGACCGGATGAGAGGCCGTGTATTCGCTGAATCTGCGGCTCAGGTCGGGACACATCGAGAAGCTGACCGGCATGTAGTCGTAACCCGTGCGGCGGGCAATTGAAAGATAGTTCTCGCGGTTAGTCATAATCTGTTTATCCTTCCGATAAATTTCCCGGGGTTCTTTTTGTATGTTTACAGTTCACTCACTGTATAACCGACCGGCTGTGTATGTAAAACTCCTCCTGGCTCGGCCGGTAAGCCTTCTCCATCTTTTCCAGCCCTTCATCGAAACGGCGGGCGGCTTCTTCGTCAACGCGCATCACGGGGCTGTCAAAGTAGACCCACCTGCGGCCGTCAAGGACGCCGGGTACCAGTTCCTTTGCCATCATCGCCGACGGAAACACACCGCCCTCCAGGGAAATATTATGCTTTTTGCAGCTCCTGAAGCCCCGGCTCACGTAATTGCCGGGGTTTCCGAATATCACAATCACATCATAACCGAGCTCGCGCGCCCTGACAAACGAATATTCCATGAGCGTTTTGCCGTAGCCCATTCGCTGGTATTCCGGCGCGACGCAGACCGGACCGAAGGTCAGGATTTGTTTTTCCTCCCCGGCTTCGTCCGCGAGCCGCGCCTTTGTATACATGATATTGCCTATGACCCGGCTGTCAAGCTCGATGACCAGGTCCAGTTCGGGCACAAAATCCGGGTGGGAGCGCATCACATGCACCAGATAGTGTTCATTGCAGCCCTGAACATATAAATTCCAGAAAGCTTGCCTGGTGATTCGCTCCACCGTATCATAGTCGGCCGCCGTTTCGTTCCTGATATTAATTATTTTATCCGTTATAATCATCCTCCGATATATATCAATGGCCTTATTATAGCAGACAGCTAAGCGTTTTGCAATAATTATGCAAAGAATCGCAGTATCCCCGCCCGGGCAAACAAAGATACTATAACCACCGAGGTGTCTATGATAACGCCCGCGATCATCGGCTTTATACCCACGCCGGCGACTTCCTTAAGACTGGTTTTCATCCCGATTGCCGCCAGCGCCATAGACAAAAAGAATTTTGACATGAAAGAGATGCCGGAAACGATATTATCTGGGATTAACCCTGTGCTTCGAATGCTGACTACCGCAAGAAAACCAAGAATAAACCACGGAAATATTTTGCGTATACTCACCTTTTCGGTCTTTTGCGAAGGCGTTTCTTTTTTTGCGTATATCCAGGCAAAGACAAGCACAACAGGCACGATAAAAAGGGTGCGCGTCAGCTTAACGATGGTCGCCAGCACCCCCGCCGCATCGGAGAAGGCGTAACCCGCCGCGACAACCGACGATGTGTCATTAACCGATGTACCGATCCACAGTCCGTAGCCGGTATCGCTCAGACCCAGCAGGCGTCCTATCCAGGGGAAGGCGATAACGGTGATGATGTCAAATATAAATGTAGCGGATATTGCGTAAGCTATATCCCGGCTCTTCGCCCGAATGGTAGGTCCCACCGTCGCGACGGCGGTTCCCCCGCAGATGGCGGTGCTTACCGAAAGCAGACCGGCAAGCTTCCAGTTTATTTTGAAAACCTTCATGCATATATATCCCACCCCGAAAGAAACGGTAAGGGTGAAAATCAGGAGTATGAGGGCATATTTGCCGGCCTGAATCAGCTGCCCGAAACTCAGTGATATTCCGGCCATAATAATACCGGCGCGCAGGATTATTTTGGAGGTCCAATTGATGCCCGCGTCCAAAAACTCATGTCGGCGGAGCAGCGGATTGAGCAGCATGCCCAGCAGCAGCGCAATCAACGTTTCCCCTAAAATACCGGCCGGCAGATATAAGCTGATTATATAGGCCGCCGCGGCGATTGACGCCGAAAGCAAAATACCGGGCAGGATACTTTTAACTTTATTCATTTTATGCGTTTTATTCATTACAAGAATCCTTTCGCTTTTTTAATTTCTTCTGTATTGATTTTATCACGCTTTCATGATAAAATCAAATTATGATTTATTATGTTTGTATTATTTAAACTTATAAAGCGAGGCTGTTATGCTTGATTTCAGACACGAAACGTTTCTGGCCCTGTGCGCCGCCGGCAGTTATACAAAAGCGGCGGACCTTTTGCACATTACACAGCCGGCCGTATCGCAGCACATCAAATATCTCGAGGAGTTTTACGGCTGCAAACTTATCAATACAACCAACAGGAAGCTGACCCTCACCCGGCAGGGCGAACTGCTCAAAGAGTTCGCGACGACCGTTTCTTCCGACTCCAAGCATCTGAGGGAAAATATCCGCTCACATCAAACGGAGACAGCGCTCTTTTCCTTCGGCGCGACCCTTTCGGTCGGCGAATATGTCATGCCGGAGATTCTCTCCCGTCTGCTGACCGCGTATCCGGATATAAAATTCCATATGTCGGTCGCCAATACGCGCATTCTGCTGGAGCGGCTCAATAATGGCGAGCTGGATTTTCTGGTGGTTGAGGGGCTTTTTGATAAATCGAAATACGACGCCACCCTTTTCAGCCTCGAAAATTTTATCCCCGTATGCTCGCCGGAATCGGCACTGGCAAATAAAGAAGTGGATTTCAGCGAGATTACCTCAAGCCGTTTGATTCTGCGGGAACGGGGCTCGGGTACGCGGGAAATCTTTGAAAACATATTGCAGAAGCATAATTATTCCATCCACTCTTTTGAGAAGATGATTGAGATAGGCAATATGGCCGCCATAAAGAAAATGGTTTCTGGCGGACTGGGTATAACCTTTTTGTTTGAAGCGGCGGCGAAAAAGGAAATCGAGGACGGAAGCCTTTCGGTTATTAATATCGCCGGCTTTTCCGAGCGGCGTGAATTCAATTTTGTCCTGTTAAACAACAGCTTTTTCCGCGAGCGGTACATGAATATTTTCGATCTTCTCAAACAGCATTCCCCATGAAATCAGAAAAAAGCAAGGAGCTCCCGTATAAATAAGAGCCCAAAAACAAAAAACCGCCAATGTATAGCATTCGAACGGTTTATTTGGTATAATCAAGTTACCTGCCAAACCGACTTAATTATAATACGAAAGGCGAAGAAATGCTTAATTTAACACAGCTCCATCTCAGAGAAGCGAAACAGAATCCTCCGGCGCTGTCCTTTGACGCCGCATTGCCCTTTGAGCCACAGAAACAGATTATCGCAGCAAAATTCACAGAGCTGCTCCGGGTGCCCCCCAAATCCACCGAACCGGTTCCGGTAATCGAATATACCGACGATTCAAACCCCGGTTATGACGAAATACGCTTCAGGTTCGAGAGCGAACCGGACTTTTTTGTCCCCGTTCATATGCTGCTGCCCAAAAAGATCACCGGCAAAATCCCCGCGGTTATATGCCTGCAGGGGCATTCAACCGGCATGCATATTTCACTCGGACGTCCGAAATATCCGGGAGACGAGCAGACCATCAGCGGCGGAGACCGTGATTTCGCGATCCAGGCCGTGGCCCGCGGTTATGCGGCATTGGCAATGGAACAGCGCGGATTCGGTGAGCTGAAATCGGATATCGCCACCGGCTGTCATCATCCGGCCATGCAGGCGATGATGCTGGGCCGTACGCTCGTCGGCGAACGCGCCCATGACGTCAGCGCCCTGATTGACGCGCTGACTGCCTTTGATATGCTTGACCTCGGCCGTATCGGGCTCATGGGGAATTCGGGCGGCGGAACGGCGTCATACCATGCCGCGTGTGTTGAAAAGCGTGTTCGGGTAACCATGCCGTCCTGCGCCTTCAATACCTATTGCGATTCGATTATGTCCATGCACCACTGCTGCTGCAACTACATACCGGATATACTCAAATATATGGAAATGCCCGACCTCGCTGTCATGATCGCGCCCCGCCCGCTGGTTATAGTAAGCGGAAAGGACGACGCCATCTTCCCCATTGAGGCGGTAAGACGCGGCTTTGAAACGGTCAAAGCCATATACGCCGCCGCCGGCGCGCCCGATAACTGTAAAATGATAGTCGGCGCGGCGGGACACCGTTTCTACGCCGCTGACTCGTGGCCGGTATTCGACGCGCTGATATAGCCGGTTTTTGCATAAAACAGACCCCCGCACATTGCCGGGTGCGGGGATTTTTATATTTTGTTTATTTATATCAGCCTATGAACATCTGAGCCCAGTGATTTCCGTTGTCGGTATAGCCCACGCCCGTGTGGGTGAATGAAGCGTTGAGGATGTTTGCCCGGTGTCCGGGGGAGTTCATCCAGCCGTCAACGACCGCCTGAGCGGTGGAATAACCCTTGGCAATGTTCTCACCTGCGGTATTGTAGTCAACGCCGAACTGTTTCATCATGTCAAAGGGCGAACCGTAGGTCGGGCTGGTGTGGGAGAAGTAGTTGTTTTGCGCCATATCGACCGCCTTGGCGCGGGCCGTTTGACTCAGCGTCTCGTCGATGGTCAGCGCGCCCAGTCCGTTCTCGGCGCGGATGACATTTACGAGTTGTGTAACCTCGCGCTCGATATCCGACACCGAAGAGTTTGCCGCGGGTGCGGGTGCCGGAGCAGCGGTTTCGGGAGCGGGTGCGGATGTTGCGGTTTCGGGAGCGGGAGCAGATACGACTGCTTCGGGTGCGGGTGTCACGGGCGCTGTTGTTTCGCAGCCGGCCGCCGGGAGGGCTTCGCCGACTTCGCAGTTTATGTATACCTGTTTTTCAACGACCATGGCGGGCGCGGCGAAAGCGGATACGCCTGTCATTATTATAACGGCAGCGCCGGCGATTGCGGCTGTGAGTAAACGATTTATTTTATTCTTTGTCATTTATGTTTTCCTTTCGTTCGTGTTTTTATATGGGTGTTTGTTCTCGTATACGATTGATGCGAATGTTAATTTGACTGCTATTTCACATCATGTTTGTATTATAACACGCCGAAAAGAGATAATCAACCCTCAATTTCTGCCACAAGCGGCAGCATCCGCCACATTGGGGAGGGGGGTAAAGCAGGTAATAGCGAAGAGCGAAGAGGTAATAAATAATAAGAGAATGTTGTTTTTACATGAGAAATAAACGAAACACCGCGCTTTCCGGACTTTTTTCGTCACAGCTCTTGTGCAGTAAGAACGGCTTATATAATATGCATCCTAAAGCATATAAAGCATATATGGCTGCTTTGTATATAGCGGGAACTTTATTTTAATGCTCGTTTTATCTACAAAACAAGCACAAAAATCAATTCCATCTCAACCGGCATATCTCCGGCTTTATCCCGCAATATACTTGTCGGTCAGTTTTATTATCGCTTTGTTGACCGAGTTTGTTTTGGACTCGATTGTCGACGCGGCTTTGCCGGCGTCGGCAGGGGTTTATTTTTCTTTTATAGCCACCCATATTTCGCCTAAACCATTATATGAATCTTCTTCATCCACGGTGGTGCTGTAGAAAATATAAATATAGTTTGCCGGAATTATTTCATAATTTGTCTGCGGAAGCCACTCGCTGCAAATTTGTTGCCATGTTTTTTCTCTTGCGTCATTCCGCGTCGTTCCTGCACATTTAAATACCCCCCATGTAATTGCAGGAATTTTTCGTTTTTCAAAGCCATCCGGGATTTCTTTTTTATTTTTTTCTAAACGAAAAAGAGAATATTCGGGCAACTCACGAGCAAAATATGCACCCAAAGAAAATAAGGAAAATCCTGACAGGCTGTCATCGTCAATATAAGTGATACTTTGGCTAGCCGGGTCTGCTTTGACAACAACGGAAAACGCTTCCCTTTTTTCAATTCTGTAATCCATGATATAACCGCCTTTCAATAAAAGATTGAGTTTTAACGGCGCAAATGATTTTATCGTTTGCCCGTTTTTTCTTACCGCAGTAGGCGTTGAACCATGAAATCGGGTGAATGCTTTTGTAAAGCTGTCGGGAGAATCATATCTGTATTTCATTGCAATATCAATGATTTTTGCTTCTGTTGTCAGCAAGTCGTTTCCCGCATTAGCCAATCTGCGGCTGCGGATATATTCACCGACAGAGAATCCGCAAAGCAAACTGAAAGCTTTCTGAAAATAAAATGTTGATATAAATGCTTTATCAGCTATATCTTCTATTTTTAATTCATCTTCCAGATTTTCTTCGATATAATTAATAGCTTCGCTGATGCTTTCAATCCAATTCATGCAGCCAACCTTCTTTCCGCATTTTTATTGTAACTTAATATCATGGTTTTTTCCCGATTTTTTGTGTTTTTATTTGTCCGTAAAGCCCGTCATTACTACTTTTAACAACTGCTCTGTTTACGATATATTTTATCACAGAACCGTAAATATTCCCAGTCATTCTTTTACATAACTATTGACTTTGCATTGCATTATACATATAATATAAGTGCAATACATTGCAAAGGAGTGATATATATGGCCGATACCACCAATTTTACCGTTCGCATGGACGCGGACATCAAGAAACAGTGCGAGGCTCTTTACGGCGAGCTGGGCGTCAACCTGACCACAGCCATCAACGTTTTTCTTCGTCAGTCGCTCCGCGCGGGCGGATTCCCCTTTGACGTGACGGTCGCAAATACCAACGCTGTCACAAAATCAGCTCTGGAGGAATCCGTCCGCATAGAGAGCAATCCCAGCACGGTACGTTATCACGATGCGGAAGAAGCCCTCATAGAATTGAAGCATGACCCCGGCGCAGTGAACGCGGCGTCAAGGTATTATTGTCCCCGGTGCAGGGCATATCAGAGAATGCGTGTGAACGCAATAAAAAGCAATGATATTGCTATAAACGGAACCGATTTCACAATTTTCACAGAAAGCTATCAATGTTTCGTCTGCAATACTTTTGTCAAAAGCGAAATCAAAAGGATGCCGGTGCCCAAACCGGTCAAGGCGGATACGGACAAACCGACCGAACTATAGCCGAACCCGACAAAATTCGCCATATATTAACACGTTATCAACAATCATTTGTTATAATTATTATATAGTGTTAAAATTCAAACGAAAGAGGAGTTGTAATGGCAAAATACGTTTGCACCGTCTGCGGTTATGTCTATGACGAGGCGGATGGATTGTGGAAAGACCTGCCTGATGACTGGGTCTGCCCGGTCTGCGGCGCCGCGAAATCCGAGTTTGAGAAACAGGGCGAAGAGACCGCCGCCAAACCGACCGCAGTCGAAACGCCGGCCGATGTGAAGGAACTCTCAGCTATTGAGATGAGCGCGCTCTGCTCGAATCTGGCGCGCGGCTGCGAGAAGCAGTATATGCCGGCCGAATCGGCGTTATTTACCGAGCTGTCCGATTATTTCAAATCGGCGGCACAACCCGTTGCGGACAATCCCGGTTTTGACGGCCTGCTGGCGCGCATAGAAAAAGACCTGGCTGAAGGATTTCCGTCCGCCAACGCCGCCGCGGCGGAAAATGCCGACCGGGGCGCGCTGCGGGCGCTGGTATGGAGCGACAAGGTCAGCCGCATATTAAAGTCGGTGCTGACCCGGTATCAAAAAGAGGGCGACGCCATGCTTGAGAACACCGGTCTGTATGTCTGCACCATCTGCGGCTTTATATACATAGGGAACGACCTGCCCGCCGTCTGCCCTGTCTGCAAGGTGCCCAACCGGAAATTTGAGCTGATTGACGGAGGGAGTAAATAATGGCTAAAAAATACGCTGTACGAAATATACGTCTGTGCACCAAGGACTGCCTGTGCCTGTATGTATGCCCTACCGGAGCGACCGACACTGAGAACAGCATCATCG
>JAQVWU010000109.1 GCA_028709565.1 Eubacteriales bacterium | reverse complement strand
CAAACGGGTATGCCTTGCTGTGTTGTTTTATTCAGTCTGTAAAGTCATAATATTCTTTGTTCCGCTCCATGAAAAGCTCAAATATGTTGTCTGACTCGCTTTTGTCTTCTATCGGCACAAAAGCCTCTTCTTCAATACAGAATTTCAGGATTAAAACTTCGTCTGCCGGTTCTTCTTCGACGGGTAAGACCACTATATAACGGTTGTCCTTCACGGCAATTGAGTCAATCCACTCAAATTCGTAATCATTGCCGTCCTCATCGGTTAATATAATAATATCTTCGGTATCTTCGGCGTCGTTATCGAACATTTCCTCATCCATATCGTTCATATCGGTTATTCCCCCTGTCGTTATTTATACTGCGGCCAGTCATTGTAACATATTTCCCCATATGTGTCAATGCATAAAATAAATAAAAAGGACACGCCTGAGCGGGCATGTCCCTGATATGTATATAGCCGTTATTTATCTCTTTTTCTTTAACAGTATAACTGCGGCGGCGCAGGCAAGCAGAACCGCGGATGCCGATGCGATTTTCATGTCGGCCGTCTGGGGAGCTGTCGCGGGAGCGTCGGTCGCGGGTGTTTCGGATTCGGTGTCTGCTGCGCCTGTTTCTTCGGCTGCGGGAGCGGGATCAATACCGGCGCCCGTGTCGGAGAGGGTGTAAACATTCGAAGTGCTGGGGTCAAACCATGCGGCGTTGGTGCCCAGGGACTGGTCGGAACCGTCGGCATCCATGATAACCAGGTCCATCTTCCACTGCTGGCCGGCAACGCCCTTTATCTCATTGATAAAACCGTTGTCATAGGCTGCGGCAAAGGTCGAGAAGGGCATGGCGCACTCGAGGGTATATGCAGAGTCGTTGACTGCCGATGCGATTTTGGCGTCGGAAACCTGGCTCATGAGATTAAAATGTTCGTAAACATCGGGGTCGCCGGAATCGGTCTTGGGGTGAATGGATATGAAGAGCATCTGTTCGCCGGCGTCTGTGCCTTCGGTCGAATCCATGCCGTATATTGCCCACTGGGTCCCGTCACCGGAGTTGAGCGCCGCGCCGAAGGCGGGAACAATATCCGAAGCGGTGGTGTCCTTGACATCAGCCGCGAAATAAACATAATCGCTGTCCCACATAAAATAGAACGTCGAATTGCCGGATGAAGGATTGACACTGGCTACCCAGTTAAGGCTGTCCTGATTCATGTCGATTGTCAGCGCGTTTGCCCACTCGTCGGCATTAATGCTGCCATCGATAACCGGAGCGGTGAGCGCCTTTGGAATGCTGAGTTCTGCTGCCGATACGTTAACCGTAAACAAGCTAAGCAGCAAAACGGCGGTCATTACGAATACCAAAAGTTTTTTCATCGTTTTACCTCGTTTTTTATTATTTTGTCTATTATACACTATTTTTTAATAAAAGTCAATCCGAATTGAGAAATGGTAATAGATAGGTGTTCATTCTCTTATTCACGTGTTTATGCTTTATGTAATTATCGAGTAAGCAATATTTTTGTGATATGTTATTCATACAATGAATTTTATACTAATTTCTGACTTTGTCTCTTACTTTACTTATTTATATTATAAAACACAGTTACAAAAAGATACTCTTCCGAACAGAGTTGGAACAGATTCGGAAGAGTAATTGACAATTCTTATGTTTGTAAAGTAATGGCTATATTAAAAGAAGCCGGAATTCTTAATTTAAAAGCAAATAGCACCAACCGGGTCATGTTACACAATATCGGTTTATTGATAAGATATAACGCTTATCCGGAATTTTTTACTTGTCAAACGCGTCTTTATGATGTATACTGTAATCAAAAAACAGGGAGGAGGACACGGCATGGATAGAACGGAAGAATTTTATTATTGTCCCGATTCATTTTGGGCAGCCCTCGACCGGCTAACCGCGGAATCGAAGATTGTCATCGACCGCCCGGCGGGCAGCCGTCATCCGAGGAATACACGGCTGATATACCCCGTCGACTACGGTTATCTGGAAAATACATCGTCAATGGACGGCGGGGGAATCGACGTCTGGAAGGGTTCGGGCGGCAGAGCGATTGACGCCGTTATCTGCACGGTGGACCTGTTCAGAAGGGACAGCGAAATCAAAATACTTATCGGATGCGGTGAGGACGAAATACGGCTGATTATGCAGGTCCACAACAGCGGAGATACCATGAAGGGGCTCCTCATACGAAGGGATAATTATACAACGGAGGAAAGCCTATAAATATTATGGAAAATATTGAGAATTACACCGATATCAACGCGCGCACCATCGACAAATGGACCGATAACGGATGGGAATGGGGGCTTCCAATATCCCATGAAGTCTTTGCCGACGCCAAAAACGGCAAATGGGATGTGCTGCTCACCCCCATAAGACCGGTTCCCCATGACTGGTTTGCTCCCTTCATCGCGAACGGAAGGCTGGACGGGGTCAGGTTGCTGGGACTTGCCAGCGGCGGCGGTCAGCAGATGCCGGTGTTTACCGCAATCGGCGCGCGGTGTACGGTGCTGGACTATTCGCCGCGGCAGCTGGACCGGGAGCGGGAGGTTGCCGCCCGGGAGGGATACGATATCGATATCGTGCGGGCTGACATGACAAAGCCCTTTCCCTTTGAGGACGGCAGTTTTGATATAATATTCCATCCCGTGAGCAATTGTTATGTGGAGGATGTGTATCACGTCTGGAACGAATGCGCCCGGGTACTCAGACCCGGCGGGATTTTGCTGGCGGGACTGGACAACGGATTCAACTTTATTATTGAGGATTTTACCGTACGCCCGCTGGTCATAAAAAACAGGCTGCCTTTTAATCCGCTTAAAATGGACGCCGAACGCAGGCAGCGCATGATTGACAACGACGAGGGCCTGCAGTTCAGCCATACCTTTGACGAACAGATCGGTGGTCAGCTCAAGGCGGGATTTGTGATTACCGGCGCCTACGAGGATTTCAACAACGAACCCGACGCCATAGCCGACGGCATCCCGTCCTTCTGGGCGACAAAGGCGGTAAAACCGAATGGACGTTAATCACGATATGCAGCGATACCTTGACAAGTGGCAGGCAATACTGCGTTTGCGGGACTGGGATATCAGACTGCAGACGATAGACCGCGACTGGCACAAGACGGGGGATATCAAGATCGACGCTTGCGATAAAAACGCAATTCTGATGATCAATATTTATAATCCCAAACAGACAAATCCTGAGGGGTTGATCATTCATGAACTGCTGCACCTGAAGCTCTACGGAATGGATCAGATGCTCGAAACACAAATCAACGCTTTTTACGGCGACGACTTTTCCGATCCAAAGAAAAGGATTGTCTATGACGATTTCATGGTTTTGCTTGAATCCACCGTCAATGACCTGGCCAAAAGCTTTTTGGAACTGAACGGCGAGGATAAAGAAATCTCTTTCGGAAGACTCCGGCAGGAGGTTGACCGGGAGCTATTAAAATAAAAAATCATACTAAAAAGTACAAGGAGAACCCATGCCCGACAGAAACAAAATCACCGCCCTGCGCATGGAACGCCAGCATCTGTCCCGCCGGGCAGACGAAACGGCATACATCGGTCTCTACCGCGACCTGCAGCCCGGACAGAATGTCTACTGGAACGGATTCGGTGACCCGCCGAGTCTTACCTACCGCGCTGATTTTAACGACATGGAATTCAACCGCCGGCGGCAGAGTGCCCACGAACTGGTCAAGGGGCGCTTCGGCGGCATTCTGGGCTGGATTATGGTCCGGGACATGGAGCTGTTTGGCTGTCTGTTTCGCAGGAGCGCGGTCAGGACGACCCCGCTGCTTGAGCTGATTGAGCGGCAGGGACCGCTGACCATACGGCAGATGAAAGAGGAAACCGGGATGCTGGTCAAGGAAATCACCCCAGTGCTCCATCGCCTGCAGGAGGCGTTTCTGATCTATGAAGACCAGGACGAGGGGCAGGAGGACAGGGGCTGGTGCGCCTTCGGCGAGATGTTCCCGGAGGTTGATTTGGAGCGATATACCCGGGAGGAAGCGCTGGCCATACTGCTGCGCCGCTTTGCCTTTCGCCATGTGGAATTTACCGCCGACATGATAAAATCATACTACAGGCTGCCGGTTAAGCTGATAAAAACGGTGCTGGAACAGCATTCCGAAGGTTTTGTTCAACGCGACGGCGCGTATATGCTTGAGAGCGATTATGAACTGCTCAAAAGTTATGGGGGAGAGATAACGCCCTCGGTCTTCGCCATGCACCGCGCGGATTTTCTCGTGAAATCCCATGAGCATATACTCAAAACGCAATACCCCCACCAATGGCCGGACACGCTGTATTATCTGCTCATTGACGGTGAGTTCCGCGGCGTCGCGGCCGGCAAATTCCGCTATACCACCGAGGTGGACGATGTGATTGTCGACCTGCCGCCCGAAAAAGCGAGCGCCCGGAGGGACGAAATACTGCGGGCGGTGCACGCGCTGTGCGGGGAAAACAACCGCATAAAAAGATACCGGGGGGTAGAATTGTCATAGCGGATAAATTTAGCACCCTCTATATCTCGGACCTTGACGGAACGCTGTTAAACCGAAACGCCGAACTGTCCGAATACACCGTCAATGCGCTCAATACGCTGATTGCGAAAGGTATGCGTTTTTCGGCGGCAACCGCGCGAACGGCCGCCACGGCGCTTTTCATGCTTGAACGTGTCGCTGTCAACGCGCCTCTGGTCCTCATGAACGGCGTGCTGATATACGACACAGCGCAAAAACAGTATGTAAACAAAGAAATACTTGACAAAGAAAAAGTATATCGGATTATATCAGCCATGAGAAAAACAAATCTGACCGGACTGATGTATGCTTTATCGAACGAGGAGCTTATCACCTGTTATGAGCGCCTTGATACAGAAGCATTGAAAAGTTTTGTTGACGAGCGGGTACAGAAATTCAATAAGCGGTTTCAGCGGATTGACAATTTCGCCGATGCCGCCTATACCGAAATCATCTATTTTTGCTTTTTGAATTCATACGAAAATATCCGGCGTCTTTATAATGAAATAAAATATATCGGCGGACTCCGTGTTGAAAAATATCAGGATATCTATACCGAAGATTTGTGGTATATGGAGGTTTTCAATGAGACCGCGTCAAAGTATAACGCCGTGCAGTTTCTGCGGCAAAATTACGGTTTTAAAAAGATTATCGGATTTGGCGATAACCTCAATGACATACCGCTTTTTGAAGCGTGTGACGAATGTTACGCGGTTGCCAATGCAAGACCGGAGGTTAAAGCAAAGGCTGACGCGGTAATCGGCGCCAATGACGGGGACGGCGTGGCGAAGTGGCTGGAAGAGAATGTGTTATAATAAAAGCGGAACGGAGAATGATGAGAATTATTATGAAGCTGTCAAGCTGCGGCATCGACTGCGATGCCTGCGAAATCGGGACCGAGAAGGGCTGCCGGGGGTGTTTTGCAATAAAAGGCCAACCGTTTTGGGCGAATGAAGAAACCTGCGAACTGTACGCCTGCGCCGCGGAGAAGAGTATTCCCCATTGCGGCGGCTGCGGATTATTCCCGTGCGCGATGCTTGAGGAATGGGCGGCGGGTGAAAACGGGGAGCGTATCGACAATCTCAGAAAATTGAACGAGCCGGAAAAACAGGAATAATAAAGCTGCGTATATGAGTATATTATTAAGCGGGGGTGATGACGGCGCATTACGCTGATTATAAAACCATACTCTCACCCAAAAACGGGATGAATGTCTACCGCGGCTGTACCCACGGCTGTATCTACTGCGACAGCCGCTCGGTCTGCTATCAGATGAAACACGATTTCGAGGATATCGAGGTCAAGCGGGACGCGCCGCGCATTCTGGAGGCGCAGCTGCGCAGCCGACGCCGGCGCTGTATGATCGGCACCGGCGCCATGTGCGACCCGTATATCCCCCTTGAGGAGGAACTGCGAGTCACGCGGCAGTGCCTTGAGGTGATCGAAAAATACCGATTCGGACTGGCAATTCAGACCAAATCGGACCGGATTCTGCGGGATCTGGACCTGCTGACCGCCATCAACGAAAAGGCCAAATGCGTAGTTCAGTTGACCCTGACCACATACGACCAGGACCTGTGCCGCGTCATTGAGCCGAACGTAACGACCACCGCCGGACGTTTTGCCGCGCTGGAGCGCATGCGGGAGGCGGGTATACCCACCGTGGTGTGGCTGTCCCCCATACTGCCCTTCATCAACGACACCGACGAAAATCTGCGGGGTATTCTGGATTATTGTGTGAGGGCGGGGGTGCGGGGCATTGTATGCTTCGGCTTCGGGGTGACCCTGCGGGAGGGCGACCGGGAGTATTTCTACCGCAAGCTGGACGAACATTTCCCGGGCATGAAACAGCGCTATATATCTGCATTCGGCGGCAGTTACGAATGCCCCAGCCCGAATGACACCCGTTTGCGGGCATATTATGAGGAGGTCTGCCGCGGGCACGGTATCATGTATTATCATGAAGAGATATTCGCATACCTGCGCGCATTTGAGGAAAAAGCAACGCAGCTGACGCTGTTCGATGACTAAATTATTGAATTATTGAATTACCGGATTATTATGTAAGGTGAGTGGATAATGTTTAAAAAAACCCAACCCGTTATCATGCGCAAAAATCAGATGACCATTGTCGGACTGACCGGAGACGGCAATCTCACCGGCAGCGTATGGGAGAAAGCACATTCTGCCTATAACCGTTCACCCTTTGAGCGGAACGATGAAAACGGTTATGAAATCCGCTTTTACGGCGATACATACCGGCCGGGCCGGGACATCCATGTCGGTTTTTTGGCCGAGCCGGCTGAATGCTTCGACGCGGTCACCCTGCCCTCCTCCATCTGGGCGGTATTCGATATCGTTGTCGCCGACGGTTACGACAGCCAAAACGCGGCGATGGACAGTTGGCTGATTAAAAACGCCGAGGTATACAGGCAGCGGAAGCTCGACGGCCTGTATTATGTGCTGGAATGCTATAAGCCCGGGGGCATTGCGGAGATATGGATTCCGGTAGAGCGGCTGTGATACGCCGCTGGGGAAGGTTATGACGTCAAACACCCGATGGCTTTTGGAGACGGCCGATGTGCCCATACGGTATATTCTGGCGAAACGCCCGGAGGACGCCACTGCGCTGCCGGAAAACCGCGAGGCTGCCCAATGGCTGGCAGCCCTCGCGGAGCGTTCCCGTACCGGGCATATCGGCGATATCCACGGCAGCCATGATTACCGCATGGAAAATATTCTGGGCAAATGCTGGATCACGGGGCAGTCACGGGCAATTGAACCCTTTGCCGAACAGGCAGATTTCATAACACGTTATCTCGGGCGGCACATTGAGACCCAGCCCGCGGAATCGGGATTCGGCAGACTGTACCACTATCGCGACCATGAAAAGATACTGTGCTGTTTTCTGCCCTTTGTCGGATACGCCGCCGACCCCGCCGTCCTGCATATCGCCCGTCAAAGACTCGATATCCTGTATGAATTCACAAGGCAAAAGCGATATGACATCTATGTCGACGGATCAAAGCTCGGGGGTGTGAAAAAAGAATGGCAGCCCCATGTCATCAACCCCGACCTGTATGCCGGCGGACATATCCCCCTGCCGGACATGCATGACCTGATTCTCTTCGCCGGTATGAGTCCGCATCTCACCGACGCCGAACGGGACAGGGCGGAATCCGTCGCCGGGTGGCTGTTTGGTGAAGGCTATGCCGGCATCCACCGCCGGTACGGGTATTTTTGGGCTGCGGGCGGCACCTATAACGCAAAGGTTGTAATCTACAGGGTAAATCTGCCCGATTTTGAGACCTGTGACAGGGGAGATCTGGTTCCCGCGCTCTTTACCGTGTTTGTGCTGTCCCATTTCCGAACCGCGTCGGCATCGGCATGGTTCCGTTCGGCGCTGACCTTTCTTGAGCGGTATAAAAACGACGCGGGGCGCTATCGTTTTCCGCCTTACATGATAACCGAAAAGCCCGACAGCCATGTAATCTCCGGCGGTCACATGAACGCGGGCGAGGACCGCAAATCCAAAATATACGGCGAGATAATCTCGACCTACTGGATGGAGCGCATATACCGCAATCTGATGACTTTGGAAGACCGCGGAAATGGGGGACCGTAAATGACAACCCACAAACTCATGGTTGATACCAACCTTCACCTCATCAGGGGCAAAACGCTGACCGAACCCCGGCGGCAGACCGTTATAAACCGACTGCTGGCGGCGCGCAGCGATGAGAGTGTGAAGCAGCGCTTTTACGCCGGGGTGAGGTTCCCCGGCAACACCGACGGCGGCGGACGCCGCATGTATCCGGAGTTTTACATACCGCCATACAACGACGGCAAAAAACTCAGGACCATATACAATCAGACGCCGAAAACGCATATCCTTT
>JAQVWU010000108.1 GCA_028709565.1 Eubacteriales bacterium | reverse complement strand
ATGTGCAGTGCGACAGCGGTTTAACCAATTACTTTTTCGCGCCGCAATTTGTCAAAAAAGCATACGCCGCCATCGGATATGACTGTATCTATCTTTCCAACGCGCGGATTAAGCAGGATTTCCGCGCAGCAATAAACGCAATCAAAGCCTCGGTGGATAAAGGGATCCCCGTTTTGGCATGGGGGATGGGCAATGTGACCTGTTCGGGAACCGACGCGGACGTAATAAAATGGGGATACGGCACGCTGCCGGAAGGCTGTCTGATCGGCGGATACGACGCCAACGATGTGCTGTATGTAAACCTTTATACCGGACCGGAGCGACTGCCGGAGGGTTCGGTAGACGAATACGGTTATTCTGCCATCACTGGCGGGCTGGACGCAACCAACGGCTTGTTTTTCGCGGGTGACAAAATTGAAAAACCCGACAGCCAACGGCTCTGTCAGGATATTATTGAATCCATTCCTGCGTTTCTGACGCTGCTTCCGGCGGAAAATGACAGCGGACGTTATGCCTTTGGTAAAACGGCGTTTGAAATTTGGGCGGACACGCTGGAAGAAGACGCGTATTTTGAGAACAAAACGGACGCCGAACTGGGCGATGTCTGCTGGAATCTGCATTGTTCACCGTATTGCTGTGTCTGCACAAGCACGGCATATGATTTTTTCAAAGAGACAGCCGAACAATACCCCGATATGATTATGGCGCAAAAACTGCTGCCCCTCTATGAAAGGCTGCAGAATTACAGACAGGATATCTGGGCGCTGCACGACGGTTTCTTCCCGCCTTTGGATAAGTTCAGAACCCACCGATTCCGGGCCCGGATTGCCGAAATCCTGAGAAAAATGGGCGGCGTCTGCGATGAAATCCTGACTGCTTCCGGGGAGGATTTACAGTGATTGAAAAATTAACGCAAGCCATTTACTATAAAGGCGCGGAGTTTGAACTGGTACGGCGCCCTGATGTTATATGGGTGGGTTGTGTCGATTACGCCGATAAATCGGACATCGGAGCGACCCTGAAACGCTTTCAGGGACTTGTGGAGTCCGCTCCGATAAAAGAAAAAATAAATCCCGATTGGAGCGCCGCCCTCTCAATTAACTATACACGCGATGACAAGCCGTGCGGTATTATGTTCGCCAACGAATCCTATACCGACGAGCAGGATAAACGCTACGACATATTCACGCAGCCAGGCGGCCTGTGGCTGCGCGTAAAGGGCGACAATAAAAATGCAAAAGCCTTGCTTGATAAAGACAAAGCCGATTTGTATGAATTTTTCGGCGCGCTGCGAAACGCCGCAAAGGCAAACGGCTATATCCAAAATCCCGATGTGCCTGTGGAGGTGGAGTATCATTGTCACGCCGAATATAATACCCCGCCCCATAGTTGTTTTGCGTATATCCCCGTAACAGAATATGCCGATACGCCGGAATGCGCAAAAGAAAACAATATGCAATATCCGGCGCAATACCGCATCAAGCCCAAGGGAAAGACCGCGGTATATACCGGCGCGGGCTGGCCCCATTCCAACGCGTACCCGGCTGTGTTCGCGGCCGTCTGTTTGTTTTACGGCAAAGAAACCCGGCTGAACGAAAAGGGGGAGCAGTTCAACGATGACCTGCAATACCGCATACAGGGCGCCCTTTCTACCGAAGCCTACGGCATTCAGTATTCGAATCTCTTTGAAGACGGGCATCTGCAAAACTGCCTGGGTCTATACGGTATCAAACCGCAGGTTGTCGACTGTTCGGAATGGGAGGAAAGGCGCGTATGCGAGTTTGTCCGCGCCGCGGTGGCAGGCAATAAAACCGTTATCATCGAGCCCAAGGCATACGCGGATATGCACTTTGTCTTCGGTTACGCCGATGATGGCCAAACGCTGTTCTGCTGTCCCTTTCTGGACGGAGACGACAATAAAAACCGCTCTTTTGACTTCCGTAATTATAAAAAGCGCAAAAACCGCTGCGCCGATGTCAGGCGGCTGATAATACTTGAGGACGGCGGTGAATATGTACAGGCGCGGGAAGTATATATCCAATCGCTCAAACACGCGCTCGATATGATGACCGTTCCGTCGCCCTCCATGGACTTTACCCGGCTCAAAGGCGCCGGCACCGGTATATATGACGCCTGGATTGCGCTGCTGCAGGAAGCCAACGCCGAAAACAGCGATGTTTATTATATGCAGTTCCCCGTGTTTCCGCAGTTTATAATCCTGTATGAAAACCGTCTGCATTTTCGTGAGTTTCTAAAAGAATGCGCAAAGACATACGGTGAACTACCGGATCTGATGACATTGATTGAAAAAAGCGAGGAAACACTGCGTTTGGTGTTTGAGAAGGCCGAGCTCGGATTCCATCGCGAAGACGGAGACCCGATATATTCAGCGCTGACCCATAACCGGCGGCGAGATCTGCTGATCGGTGTTCTTGAAAAATGCCGGACCATCGACACGGAAATTATTGCGCTGCTGGAAAGAGTATGCGGGGTAATCCGGCATGACTGAAAACACCGCGATTCCGCCGGATCAACACCACACCGTCCGAATTATCGAACATCGAGGACGGTAAAATATGATAGACAGGACAGAATGGAATCAGGAGCAATTTAACGCGTTATTGCCGATTATAAGCGTTGATTTGATTGAAATGATTGCCGTAAAGCAAAATGTTTCGGAAGAGGAAGCCATAATAAAACTGTATGCCTCCGGGCTTTACGCTGACCTTGAACAGGAGGACACAAAGGTTTGGCATTACAGTACGCACATGCTATACTCTCTTTTCGAGCAGGAGCAAAAGACCGGGGTAATAGAATATCCCGGTGTTTAGGGAGAGATATCAATGAGTAAAGAAAATGCGTTTATTGTTTTTTGTATGGAAAATTACAAGATTCATAAATCCCTGACCGGTAAGGAAGTTTCAGAGTTGTTCAACAAATACGGCGTATTTGATTATATCCGCGAGTTCTATGATGTGCTGCACACAACGGGTTATCAATATATCAATCATGATATTGACAATTATCTTGATTCTCGGGCAGCTCCGATACGGTAATAAACTCCGTTGCTTTATTATTATCAACAGACAAAATAAATTATATAATTGCATTTCTTTCTATTATTGAGTATAATATTGTAAACCGAATAAAACACTTAAATGCGCAAACCGCCGGTGACGGCGGAAGAAGAGAAAGAGTAAGCGGTGTGAGCTTTTACAGAGAGGTCTGCGTTTGCTGAGAGCAGACAAAGCAACATCACTGCCGAACATGGTCTTGGAGCAGCGTACCGAGAGGAAACTTTAGGCTACGACGGGATCGCTCGTAACAGCGACAGGGTTTCGATAATATTTTTATCCGAACCCGATAAGGCCCGGTTTGTGAAAACCCGGCGAATCAGGGTGGTAACACGTGAGTGCGCTCTCGTCCCTTGGTAATTTATTACCCGGGGGTGAGGGCGCGGTTTTTGTTTTCTGTTACCGGTATTATAAAATCTACATGAAATGAGGAAACTGATGAAAAATATTTTGATCGGCGGTGCCTGGCCATATGCTAACGGATCGCTTCACATCGGGCATATTGCCGGGCTCCTGCCGGGAGATGTGCTGGCAAGATACTATCGGCTTAAAGGGAATCCGGTGTTTTATGTATCGGGCAGCGACTGCCACGGTACGCCCGTGACAATCCGCGCCAAACAGGAAGGGCGAACGCCGCGGGAAATCAGCGATTATTTTCACGACGAGTTTGTGTCGGTGTTTGGCGCGCTGGGGTTCAGTTATGATCTGTATACAAAAACATCAAGCGAACAACACAGAGATTTTGTCCGGCGTTTCCACGCCAAACTGTATGAAGGAGCATATGTTTATGAAAAAACGGTTAAACAGGCCTTCTGCCCCGCCTGCCATAAAGCGCTGACCGACCGCCTGATTCTGGGCAAATGTCCGGTATGCGGCGCGCAGACAAGAGGCGATCAGTGCGAGGTCTGCGGGGGGATCATGGAAATCGATGCCGTCATTGATCCGCGCTGCGCCGACTGCGGCGGCGTCCTTTCCCTTGCGGATTCCACCGAACTGTTCATTGCGATAACCAAATTGGAAAAGGAACTGAGAGCGTATTTTGACGCGCATCCGAAATGGCGTAAAAACGCCATAGCCTTTACAAAACGTTATGTCGACGAAGGGCTGCGTGACCGCGCCATTACCCGTACCCTCGACTGGGGGATTGACGTTCCAAAACCGGGTTATGAAAATAAAAAAATCTATATCTGGGCGGAGAATGTGCTGGGATATTTATCCGCCGGCAAAGCCGTATGTGAAGAGCGCGGTATCCCTTTTGAAGAGTTATTCGGAGCCAATGCCCGCCACTATTATGTACACGGTAAAGACAATATTCCGTTTCATACCATAATTCTGCCGTCGCTGCTGTTGGGGCATGGCGGAGGTCTTCGTCTGCCGGACGATATCATTTCAAGCGAATATATTACGCTGGAAGGTAAAAAAATATCGACCAGCCAAAATTGGGCGATTTGGGCAAAAGACATTGTGTATCGCTATAACCCCGACGCGCTGCGTTATTTCTTCATTGCCAACGGACCGGAAAAGCGCGATACCGACTTCTCATGGCATGAATTTGCGGAGCGCAACAATAATGAGCTGCTGGGCGCTTACGGGAATTTCGTGAACCGCACGCTTGCGTTTATAGCCAAATATCAAAATAATACCGTGCCGAACGGAATAACTGAGGATGAAATAGCCGCGCAAATAAACGGATTATACACCGTGGTCGGCGATAAAATCGAAAACGGACAGTTTAAAGAAGCGCTTGACTCGATATTCGCATTTGTCAGATTCGGCAACCGGTATTATGATATGAATGAACCGTGGAAAACCAGACATAACGACGAACAAAAATGCGGGAAGACACTGTTTAACTGTGTCCAGATTATAGCGAATCTATCTGTTTTGCTTGAGCCGTTTCTGCCCTTCTCCTCCGCTAAAATATTCGATTGGCTTGCGTTAAGGCGCATTTGGCGTCCGCAATGGGTTTCGCCGGGATATGCTTTGCCTGAAACAGATATACTGTTCGAACGGTTAAAGAAAATTTCGGGATAACACAGCATATGTATTGATTCGGCAAACAAATCGATGTATAATAAATCCATATCAACCTGAGGTTGATTTTACGCCTAAATCTTTAATTCGTGATGTATGGAATCTGATACCGACTGCCGGTATAATAGAAACATCAAATAAAAAGGAGTTGCCGTCATGCTTGACAATTATAAAATCGGTAACCGCATCGCACTGCTTCGCCGTGAAAAGGGACTGACCGGCGAGAGGTTCGCCGAGGCGCTGGGCGTTTCGCCCCAGGCCGTTTCCAAATGGGAAAACGGTAAATGTCTGCCCGAGACCGCCCTGCTCCCGGCTGTTGCGGCGCTGCTGGGCACCACCATCGATTCCATTCTGATGCCGCAGGAGCTCTTTATTGCGGACGCGCGATACACCTGCGGCGACAGCTATATCGTCGTTACCGATGTATTAAACCGCGCCGTTGTGGGAAACCGGCTGAGCTTCAAGGCGGTCTGCCCCATCGGCGGTCTTTCTGTGGAAGGTCCGGCGGTGTTTGTGCTGACCGTAAAATACCGCACGCCGGACGGTACATTTTATGCGTTCGCGCCTCAGGGGGAAACGCTGGAACTGGATTTCACATCCAAGGGGCTGACCGCCAAAGACGGGTTTGAAATCGTCGGCGCCTATTACGGAACCGGCGAAAAATACAAACCGGTTATGCAAAAGATGGAGCATTACGAGTATTTCAGGTGGGATGAAATCCATGTCAATCACGAAACCTTCCCCTCCTCTCCCGGCGTTGACCAACCGGAATACCTGACTGTAATCTACATGAACAAAACCGGGATTCATGTCATCAGCTGCAGGGAAAACGGCGCGCTGCGCTATACCGACAGCCGCACGGCGCTTGAACCGGTCGACACATCCTCCTGCATACTGCCCGGTGTAATACACCTGCGATGGGGTAACACCATGCCCTGCACATGGGCGGGCGCGCTGTATGCCGCTTTAACGTTCATGGGAGAAAAATATACTTATGAGCAAATTATGGGTATGTCGGGGGCCTGCTGGCGCGTTGTTTTTTGCGAGGTCTGGGACTGGAGCGCCCTTGACGCGCTGGTGGCCTACTCGTATGACATGCCGCTGTATAACGCCGTTGGGTACGAACCGGTGTGGGCGTGCCGGCTTGACAAGGATGAACGCAGCGCCGAACGCAGGCGGATTGTCGCCGACATACTGCGAGGCAGGCCCGTTGTCGCCATCAATCTGCGGGGCGCGGCGGAATGGGGCGTGATTACCGGATACAGCGACAACGGCAAAACGTTATACTGCCGCACCTATTTCGACGGCGACAGGACCGATGAAAACGAGTATCCCGAAACGGAAAACTGGCCCTTTCTGATAACGCATTTCGGTGAGAAACACGAAAAACCCGCCGATATTGAAATTCTAAACGGTTCGCTGTGCGCCTTTGTCGATTCATTCGAGGCGCCGCCTCGGGACGGCTATTTTCAGGGAAAACAGGGGTATGCAAAATGGATGGCGGGACTTGCCAACGACAGCCTGTGGAGCGAAGACTGCCCGCAAAACGACCTTGACCGCCGTTTTGACGTTCATCTGTCCACCGTTTATCAGCTGGTGGACGCCCGCCGCTGCGCCGCCGCATACCTTACCGGGTGTCAGGATTTTGCGGACGGGGAAATTGCCGCCCTGCTCGCCAAAACAGCCGAATCCTGCCGCGGCTTTGCCGAACGCCTGCATCTATTCAAAGAAGAGCTCCTGAAGCAAGGCGTTTCCGGCTTTTTAGGTTCGGGCAGCGGCAAAGGGATGCGTGAAGCACAGATTCTTCTGCTTGACGAAACGTTGAGGGAGGAGTCGGAAAATGCCGAAAGGGCGAAAAGAATAATTGATTTATTAAAAGAAAAAGAAAACAACGGGATAACAATATGCCGTGTCATTCATAAAACATACGAGGAAAATGACGACGATACCGAATTATATCGTTATGATACGATACGCTCCTATGTTCAGCAGTCCATTCCGGAGATACTGGAGCTTGATCTTGAAAAAAAGGTGATTATCAAAGAAGATTTAAGCAAAGATTATATCCGGGGTCTGCACTACGATGAGGACAGCGAACAGGGGATTTTTGTACGCCGTCACTACCGGTCGATTTTAAAGGCCGCAGCGCAATGGCATGCCGCGTTTTGGGAAAACACCGACGCCTTCGGTAAAATCGGCCCTGAGTGGCGATTTGAAACAAAAGAGAACCTGGCAGCCCATATCGCTATGATGGAAAGGGATTTTTTGAAATACAGGCAAAACGAAGAAGCCGGAGAGGTCCCCAAGGTGTGGGAAGCCTTTGATAAACGTTTTGAGAATCACATCACGCCGCGGCAGCTTGATTGTTTTACCGAAGCCGTTGAGCGTTTGAAAAATGAATATTTACCGCTTGTCGAATCGAGATTCCGGGCCGCAAAGAACGTCACGGTGATTCACGGTGATATGCACCCCGGTACGGTTTATATTTCGAAAGAACCGGATAACACCGTCAAGTTTGACGGGCTCGGGGCGGTGCGGCTGGGGCTGCCCGGCGAGGATCTGGCGATGCTCGTCGCGCTGCATATTGAACCGGACGTAAGAAAAGCGCAGCCTCTGCTGGATTTCTATTACGGTTGTCTCAGCGAAAGCATTAAAGGCTATTCTTACAAAACGTTTATGAACGATTATAAAATTGCCGTCATGGAGCATATGTTTTTTACAATCCGTCTGATTAACCGGGGCATCTATGACTTTGGGATGAGAGATAAAGCCATCCGGGCATATGAAAGTTTTGCGGCGGAAAGCTAATCGGCACGAAAAACAGCTGTATATCGGAACTCGAAACAAAGGAGCACATTTATGATATTTGACCCCAATCAAACGGAGTTTGCGGGCGATTATCAGCGCGTTATCTGGCAATTCGGCACACATATAGTGCCGCCTGAGATTTCTCTCGCCGATGTGGAAGATCCCGAAACACGGGAAGGCTGTATGCAAATATACGGCTGCACGATAGAAATCCTCGGGAACATGTATAGCAGTCCTGATGACTACGGAGAAAGCCCGCGTCTGTATACCGGAGATTACCTGGCATGGCTTGCAAACGGAAGCGAGCCGATGAAAAAGCACGGCGATAAATTTGCGCGTTATCTGCAATTAATACCACGGTTCGGATTCACGTATTCCGACAAATCAAGGGCATGGTCAAATGACCGTTATCCGTTTTTTTTAGAATATTTCCCCCGGTTTGTCGCTTTGGCAAAAGAGCGCAAACGAAACCTGGGCGGTTACCTTGAACGCCGTGATTTTCGCCTGTTCGCCAAGCGAATCCGGCTGAGCCCGGACGATCTG
>JAQVWU010000107.1 GCA_028709565.1 Eubacteriales bacterium | reverse complement strand
CTATTAAAAAAGAACTCAGACGCGGCGGGCAGGTATTTTATCTTCATAATCGAATTGTCTCAATTAATCATGCAGTATCGCGAATCGCATCCATGGTACCTGAAGCAAAAATAGCGATAGCCCACGAGAAAATTGACAAAGAAGAGTTATCGGATATATGGCATTCGCTTGTTGTCGGAGAAATCGATATTCTTGTTACAACGACTATAATCGAGACGGGTATAGATGTTCCCAATGCAAACACCCTGATAATAGAACACGCAGATAATCTGGGTTTGGCTCAGCTGCACCAAATCAGAGGACGCGTCGGGCGCTCAAGCAGGCGCGCATATGCGTATTTCACCTATCCCAAAGGTGTCGCACTGACAGAAATAGCTGAAAAACGGCTTATGGCGATACGTGATTACACCGAATTCGGATCGGGTTTTAAAATAGCTCTTCGGGATCTGGAAATCAGAGGTGCCGGGAATCTGCTTGGAGCCGAGCAACACGGACATATAGATACTGTAGGTTATGACCTCTATATGAAGTTATTAAACGAAGCAATACTCGAAGAAAAAGGCGGCGAATCGGTGAAAAAAACAGAGTGTTCGATCGACCTTTCTTTTGATGCTTATATACCCGAAAAATATATACATGTATCTACTCAGCGAATAGACGCGTATAAGAAAATAGCGGCTATAGAAAACGATGATGATCTCAACGACATACGCGACGAATTAAACGACCGATACGGCAAAATGCCTTTACCTACCGATAACCTGTTGTTTATTTCATATATACGTGCGATGGGTTCCGCCTGTAACATTTCTAAAATCGAGCAGCGTGACGGTTCTATAATTATTCGTCCTCAGTTACTTAATTCCGCCGTTTGGACAGAGGTTGCCGCCAATTTCAAGGGCAGGTTGCTGCTAAATGTCAGTGCGAAACCCTATATAAGCTATCGAATAAAAAAAGGCGATCAGCCGTTAGAGTTTTTATGTAATATTTTAAAAAATTATATACGGATAACCACGAAAAACGGTTGAAAAGGCAGTACATGTGTGATACAGTTATATGGGACTTTAAATTATTTATAAGAAAAGGCAAATCAATATGAAGATTAATATTATAAAAGCTATAATTATATCGCTGGCTGCTGTTATACTGGTCTCCTGCGGTTCATCTGCGCCTGTTGTTATGTCATATAAAAACTCCGAAATAACGGCAAATATGTACTCATATTGGTTATCAACCTACAAATCGGATTTTTTGTATTTTTACAATAACTCGATGGAGGACGATGATTTCTGGAACAGCGAAGTTTCGCAGGGGGTTACGTCAGAACAATTTGCGGAGAATCTGATAAATGAAAATATAAAATACATTCTTATTGGTATGCAGTTGTTCCGTGATTACAATCTAAAAATAACAGCTGAAACCACCGCATCCATTAACGAAGATATCAATGAAAAAATTGATTATTACGGCGGTCGCGCCAATCTAAATACCGCTTTATCGGCTTACGGTATAAATATAGATATTTTAAGAGATATATATATCGCGGAAGAAAAATTGTATGCTGTTTACGATTATTTGTACGGTGAAAATGGAATTGACAAGGTCACCGAGGCTATGCTTGATAAATATTATACCGAGAATTATTCAAGAATAAAATATATTATTATATATACCAAAGAAAAAAACATGTATGATGAAGAGGGACAGATAAAATACGATTCCGAAGGTTTGATCATGACGGAGGCATTAAGTGAAGAGGAACTTGAAGAGAAAGCAGCGAAGATTAATGAAGTAATGATATGTGTTAATGCCGGTGATGAATTTGAAGATATAATGGCTGATTATAATGAAGCCGACATGTCGCAATACCCTAACGGTTTTTATATATCCGCTAACGAATTAAGTATTTATGGTTTTACCATGATCAATGCCGTGAAAAACATGAAGATAGGTGAAATCCGGCAGGTTGAAGATGAAAACGCTGTATATATCATAAAAAAGTATGATCTGATTGACCGCAGCGATTTTGATAATTCCGATAGTATTCAACTTGATAAGCTCGAGACCTATGCAATACAGGAAAAGTATGAAAATACCTTCTCTCATTACGCTGTCGATATAATAATAAATGATGAAGTTATATCAGACTTTTCTGTCAGAACGGCAGCACCTAATTCTTTGTTTTAACATAACAGTCAGAAAGGGCATGCAAACAAATAATGAATAATTCAAATGTAAATATTAAGGTTGTTACTTATAATTTGAAGTGCGATTCGGAAACAGGATTTAAACGCCGGCTTTCTCTTGCCGTCAACAGATTCGAGCACGAAAAACCCGATATAATAGGATTTCAGGAAGCTTTACCTCATATGCAGAGAATGCTTGAGGACACTTTGAATGAGTATAGTTTTATCGGTTTCGGGAGGGATTTCGACTTTGGCGGTGAATCCAATTGTGTGGCATATCGCCGCGATACATACAGGCTTTTTGGTTATAACCAATTTTGGCTCTCCCCTACCCCCTACATACCGGGCACACGTTATGAGGGTCAAAGTTCCTGCCCGCGTATTTGCACTTCTTTAATTTTAAAACATAAAAACCGTATCAGTCCGTTCCGCGTTTATAACACCCATTTGGACCATGTCAGTGATAATGCCCGAATACTTGGTATGTCTCAGATATTACGGCAAATTAAAAATGATAATGATAATTGGCATCTGAATATTATATTAACGGGAGATATGAATGCCGGACCCTCTTCGCAGCCGATAACAGATGTCTTGGATTTTTCTGCTTATCCCCTAAAAGATGTCACCGAGACCGTCAAGAACACCTTTCATGACTTTGGCAAGCTTTCACATGATTGCAAAATTGATTACATATTTACCGACAGTTTTACAGAGCATTCCTCCGCTAATATCTGGGATGATTACACTGACGGTATATATATATCCGACCATTACCCCGTATCGGTTGATTTGAAATTATAAAATCATAAATTTATGAAGGAGAATTTTTGATGGTGACAAATCTTGAGGAGTTTTTGAAGAATACAAAATCCAATACCGAGCAATTAAAAAGAATTTTAAAATTAAAAAGAATCCTAAAAAAAAGCGAAGAAGAATGTGACCTGCTGCTTTATGACCTTGGTTGTGAACTCTACGAAGAGCATGTTAATAAATTCCGTGACAGAGAATCGACAGATGAATTAATGGAACTTATCAACGCTAAACGGTCATATATTAAATCTTTGAGGAACGAACTAAACGTTTTAAACGGACGCATTGAATGTGAAGCCTGCGGTAAGATCAGTTCATGCTATTATGATTTTTGCCCGTTTTGCGGCAATAAACTGCCGGGAAGCATAAAAGAAAGCCATGAAACCGATGAAAAACCCCCTGTAATATCTCCGGAAGAATAAAAAATATAAAAAATCTATTGCATTTTTGCATTTTTTATGTTATAATTATTATGCTTAAATATAAGACAGTAATATCAGAAGAGTATCGGAAGAGTAGGGTTGACCTGCTCTTCAATGTTTATACCCGATATTTTATTTTGTTTTAATTCAGATATGTTTATATAGAACCGGTAATCAGTCATATGACTTAATATGAAACGGAGTACATTTTAATTATGTCAAAATCGCAAAAAAACACCGCTGCCCTCGTTAGTGAATTACTGGATCGCCATATTAACAATCTTGGATATGAATTATGGGATGTCGAGTATGTTAAAGAAGGTTCCGAATGGTATCTGCGTATTACAATCGATAAGCCTGACGGTATTGATATAAACGACTGTGAAACCGTCCACCGTGGTATAGAACCTTTGCTTGACGAAGCAGACCTTATTGTAAATGCGTACAGACTGGAAGTATCATCTCCGGGTATTGAACGTGAACTCCGCACCGGTCATCACTTTGAAAAATCCATCGGTAAAGATATAATTCTAAAGTTATATACCGCAAAAAACGGAAAAAAACTGCTTCACGGAACCCTATTATCAAACAAGGACGGTTTTATTACCATAACCGAACCTGATGGCAATAATCTTACGATTAAACGCACGGCCGTATCACGCGCGAATATTTATTTTGATTTTAAGGCCGACAATATACGTAAAAAACCGGATTTATCCGGTAATAATAGGAGAAAAAAATGAATACCGAATTTTTCACTGCTCTTGAAATGCTTGAAAAAGAAAAGGGTATCCCAACAGAATATATGCTGGAAAGAGTTGAAGCTGCGTTGATAAGTGCTTATAAGCGGGAAATCGGCGGCAACAATGTCAAGGTTGTACTCGATTCGCAAAAAAAAGAACTTAAAGTATTTCAACAATTGGAAATAGTTGAAACGCCCGAGGACACTCAGACACAGATATCTCTGGAAGAAGCCAAAAAGATCAACAGGCACTATGAAATTGGCGGGGTATGCGAAATTGAGCTTAAACCAAAAAATTTCCGCCGTCTAAGCGCTTCAACAGCAAAACAGGTTATAATACAGGGAATACGTGAAGCCGAGCGCGGTATGATGATTAAAGAATATGAAAACAAAAAAGAAGAAATAATAACCGCGACAGTACAAAAGATAGATCCCATTAACGGCAATGTAACCGTCGACACGGGTACAAGTATAGCTACACTGCTCAAAAATGAGTTGTTACCGAATGAGATTCTGCATGAAAATGACAAAATAAAGGTTTTTGTGATGGAAGTCCGAAAAGAATCCAGAGGACCGCTCGTAACTCTGTCAAGGACGCATCCCGGACTGGTTAAACGCCTGTTTGAACTGGAAGTTCCTGAAATTCAAGATGGAACGGTCATTATTAAAAATATCACTCGTGAAGCGGGTTCAAGGACAAAAATGTCGGTTATTTCCCGTGATGACGATGTTGACCCTATCGGCGCCTGTATCGGAAACAAGGGTATGCGTATTGCCGAAATTGTAAACGAGTTACGCGGGGAAAAAATCGATATCATAAAATACAGTGAAGATATTACCGAATACATTAGCGCGGCTTTGTCCCCGGCTGCAATAAAAAACGTTATAATAGACGGTGAAAAATCATGCAGGGTTATTGTAGATCCCGACCAATTATCTCTTGCTATAGGAAAAGAAGGACAAAACGCAAGACTCGCCGCGAAATTGACCGGCTATAAAATCGATATAAAAATCGATTGATTATATATTTAACATATTCCGGAGCATCGTAAATCATTGTTAGGAGTTGATTGTTAGTTGATTATATCGGAAAAACCGAAAAAAAAGATACCCGAGCGTAAATGTATCGGCTGTGGCGAATCCGGACCTAAAAGTTCCCTGTTCCGGGTGGTCCGATCGCCGGAGGGTACTATATCGCTCGATTTTACCGGGAAAATATCAGGGCGCGGTGCTTACATTTGTAAAAAAACCGCTTGCCTGAGGAAGGTGCGCAAATCTAACAGACTTGAACGCAATCTTGATTGTGAAATACCCGAAACGGTATACAATCAGCTTGAAAAGGAGATGAGCGAAAATGGAGGATAATGTCGAAAAATACCCTTCTCGCAATAAACTCACCGGTATGCTGGGACTTGCACATAAAGCCGGTAAATTAATTTTCGGTACCGAACGGATAATCGAATGTATTAAAATCAAAAAGGCGTATATTGTATTATTAGCTTCGGATATATCTGCAAATACACGAAAACGTATAGAAAACTGCTGTAAATATTATAAAGTGAAATATTATAATATAAGCATGACCATGGATATGCTTTCACATTTTATCGGTCAGATGAGTGCCGTATCTGCGGTGGCAATCAAGGATAAAAGCTTTACGGCGGCAATTTTAAATATTTTAAATTCAACAACTGTTGTAAAGCGGGATTATCCGCGGGAGGTGTAATATATGTTATCGAATAAAAAATATCGCATAAATAATATGTCAAAGGATCTTAACCTGAAAAGCAAAGATTTGGTAGATTTGCTCGCCAAACATGGCTTTACCGGCCGCACACATATGGCTGTTTTGGAACCTATGGATTTTTCCGTCATTTTAAACGAACTGACTTCCGAAAAGCAGATTTCAAGTATAGATGATTATCTGAACGGAGTAATAAAGATAGAAAGACCTGTGGAAAAGGTGCCCTCTGAAGCAACAAAGAGTAAAACACCTAGTGGGGACAAAACAGACAGCATAAAAGATACTGTAACCGTGAAGACGCCCGAAATAGCCGCACAACAGCAAGGACATCGCCCTGCTCAGAGACAGCGTCCTGCTCAGCAACAGGGGCAGCGTCCGGCGCAGCAGCAGAAGCAGCGCCAGACAGTTCAGCAGCAGGGACAGATATTGATAAACGGTACCCTTCAAACAATCACAAAAACCGTGGAGCAAACAACACCCTCAAGATCACGGTCACAGCAGCAATTCACAAGACCTCAGCCTGTACAGCCTAAACAGCCGAAGCATCAAAAGCAGACACAGCAATATGTACCCCGATCTGCCTCAGATCAGCCGGTTCCGACCGTTATTACACAAGCAGAAACACGTACAATCGGATCGGCGCGTGTGGTTAATACACGATCATCAAACGTAGACCTTGCGCGTTATGATGATAAGGTCGAAAAACTTGTTCCGGAAGCCGCAAAAGATGTCGGCGTGGAAAAGCAAAAACTTAAGAAGCAAAATACACGTGATAGCGCACCCAAAAACCGTGGTACCTCAAGGGGCCGCGATTCAGTCTCACGCGGACGCGACATGAAAACCGCAGGCCGCGACGCCTCATCACGCGGACGTTTCGATCGAGAAAAATCTGCTATGGAACGTTTGAAAAAGCAGGAGCTTGAAAAAGCACGCAAGGCTCAACTACGTGTATCTATCCCGGATACCATTTTAGTAAGTGAGCTGGCTTCAAGACTAAAGGTGACAGCTTCGGATGTGGTTAAACGCCTTGTATCGCTCGGTGTAATGGCAAATGTAAATCAGACTATTGATTACGATACCGCTTATCTCGTGGCCGATGAATTGGGAGCCAAGGTAACACGTGAGGTTGTTGTAACCATTGAGGATAAATTATTCAGCGAAAAGGAAACGGAAGAAGGCAATCTGGTCGAACGCGCTCCTGTTGTAGTTGTCATGGGCCATGTTGACCATGGCAAAACATCTCTTCTTGACAAAATACGCAACGCTCATGTAACCGAAGGCGAAGCCGGCGGTATTACGCAGCATATCGGTGCATACCGCGTTAAAGTCAAGGATAAAGAAATTACTTTTCTTGACACACCCGGCCATGCGGCTTTTACGGCAATGAGAGCACGCGGCGCAAAAGCCACCGATATTGCCATTCTGGTTGTAGCAGCTGATGACGGCATTATGCCGCAAACCATTGAGGCTATTAACCATGCCAAGGAAGCTGAACTTGACATTATCGTAGCGATAAATAAAATGGATAAACCAAATGCTAATCCTGACACCGTTATGCAGGGTTTAACAAATTATGATTTGATTCCGGAAGCTTGGGGCGGCGATGTTATATGTGTACCTGTATCGGCTATAACAGGCTTTGGTATCGATGATTTGCTTGAAAATATACTTATTCTGGCTGAGATGAAGGAATATAAATCAAATCCCGAACGACGCGCGCGCGGTATAGTAATAGAATCAAAACTGGATAAAGGAAGAGGACCGGTTGCTTCCCTGTTGATTCAAAACGGTACCTTAAACAACGGCGATGTTATAATTGCCGGTACCGCTGTGGGACGTGTTAGATCCATGTCGGATGAGAGAGGCAATCAGGTTAAATCAGCCGGTCCTTCGGTACCTGTGGAGATTTCCGGTCTTGATGAGATTCCCGCCGCCGGCGATGAATTCAATGTTGTTGAAGACGAACGTATGGCGCGTGAACTTGCCGATCAAAGACGTATAAAATTAAAAGAAGAAGAATTTAATACTAATTCAAAGGTTAATCTTGATGATTTGTTTTCCGCTATCTCAGAAGGGGTAAAAGAACTTAAAATAATCGTAAAAGCGGATGTTGACGGTTCTGCCGAAGCGGTAAAATCATCGCTTGAAAAGTTATCGAACGATGAAGTTAAGGTCCGGATCATCCACATCGGAGTCGGCGGTATTACCGAAAACGATGTTATGCTTGCGTCAGCATCCAATGCCATCATTGTCGGTTTTAATGTGCGTCCCGACAAAAATGCTATAGATACCGCGGAACGTCAGAGCGTTGATATACGTACTTACCGTATAATATACGAGTGTATTGAAGAAATCGAAGCAGCGCTCAAAGGAATGCTTGCTCCAACGTATAAAGAAAACATACTCGGTCATGTCGAGGTCCGTCAGACAATAAACGTTCCCAATGTCGGGACGATAGCGGGTTCGTATGTACAGGACGGCAAGGTCGTGCGCAGTGCCCAAAGACGCGTACTGAGGGACAGTGTTGTAATCTTTGTCGATAAAATTTCATCAC
>JAQVWU010000106.1 GCA_028709565.1 Eubacteriales bacterium | reverse complement strand
ATAAGTGATTTAATAACATTATTATATCATAGATTGCGGCATAAATCTACATTTTTAGATAAACAATACATTATTTATTGCATTGTATCTAAATTTTCAAATGGGGTCACTTTTGACACCCACAACAATTATTTAAAAGAAAATCCAAAAGAAAATCAATAAGCAATTTGACATTGTTTTTTATTATTGGTATAATAAATTTATATAATATGCCGCAAATTCGGGAAATGAGGGCTTGGCTTGAATATTCTGCGAGAATATAAGTGTTTTTTTTTACTGCTCTGCGTGATTATGCTTTTGGCTTCCTGTGATAAAATAACCGAAAACGACAATCGGGAAACGTCCGGTGTATCCGATTCCGAAGGCCAAAGCTATGTGATAATCCGCAGCGATACCGCCGGGGAGGCGGAAATTGAGGCGGCGGTCAGACTGCGGGGCGCGCTTTCCGATATGTACGGCTATGAATTTGAGATCGGCACCGATTGGGTAAAAAAAGGCGAAATATTTCCGCCCGGCCGCCGTGAAATCCTGGTCGGCGAAACCAACCGCCCCGCGGCAGCATCAGAACTGAAATCAAAACTAAAATATGATGATTATATAATAGACCGGACCGGAACGTATATTATAATAAATGGCGGCAGTTCCGGGGCGCTGGCGCAGGCCGTGGAATATTTTATTGACCGCTGCGCCGAAGCGCCGTCTTTGGATGCGGTGGAATCATATAATTATTCCCGTTCATATGACATACCCGATCCGAAAATCGGGGGTGTGTCAGTCGCGGAATATGTCATATCGGTTGCGCTGTCCGACAGCTGGAACGAGCGGGAAACGGCCGAACGCATACAGTCATATTTTATTGAGAAAAGCGGCATTAAATTAGAAATCGAATTCGAAGGTCAGCAGAAAAAGGATTACGAAATACTGCTCGGCATGTCCTTGAGGGATGAGGCTGTTACCCTGAGAAACGCGCTGGAGGCGGACGGATACGCCTACGGATTATACGGCACCAGATTCGTAATTACCGGAAAAAACCAGCCGGGATTTAAATACGGTTACACCGTTTTGGAAGGAGAACATATGAAAAACAATAATGCCGGATTTGCGGAGTTTAACGAGAAGGACAATAAAAAAGGGGAGGCTGTATACACGTCATATACGCTGTATTGCGATGCCCAAAAGGGCAGCGACACGGGCGACGGGGGAGAACACGCGCCATATAAATCAATCTCCGCGGCGCTTGACGCCGCGTCGCTTCTGGGTTCTTCAGCGCCGTGCCATATTACCGTTCTCCTTGCCCAAGGCGAGTACATATTAGAAAAACCCATTGAACTGACCCGTGAATTGTTTTCCGGAATGCCGGGCGGTATCTCTTTTAAAGCAAACGGAGGTACGCCGGTTATATCGGCGGCGCTGCCCGTGAGCGGTTTTGAAGCGGCGGTGTTTAACGGTATACCCTGTATTGCCGCCAAACTGCCTGTAATCGCCGGGGAAATGCTATACCCGCATCAGGCCTTCAGTTCGTCCGGCGAAAGACTCGAAAGACCGCGTCTGCCTGACGAGGGGTTTTACTATGTCACCGATGTGCCCGGATATAACGAACCCTTTAATACCGACTATCGCGAGTCCATGTCGGAAATGAACTTTAATAAAGGCGAAATTGCCGATATTTCCAACATATCGGACATACAGATTCGCATGTTCCATTATTGGGATGACGAACGGATTGAGATAGCCGAAATCGATTATGACCGCAGTTATATTAAGTTCGCCAATCCCAGCGCTTTCGCGCTGAAACAGGAAAGCAGTACTACCAGGGGGGCGCCCTATTTTCTTGACAATGTACCCGAAGCGTTTGACAGTCCGGGAGAGTTTTACGCGGACCGTGTTACGGGTATGCTTTACTATATCCCCCATGAGGGAGAAACGGCGAATCAAACGGTGATTTATGTTTCGGCGCTGACCGAAATAATGACAATTGACGGAATGCACGGCTCAAAGGACCGTCCGTCGGTTGAGTTTGACGGTGTCGTATTCTCGGGCAGCGACTGGTTTGTTACCGCGCGTAAACCGTCACAGGCCGCATCGGATATAACCGCCGCCGTAACAATCAACGACAGCAGTTATATATCCTTCACCAATTGCGATTTTGTTTATATCGGCACCACCGCGGTTAAGGTGGTCGAGGGTGTAAATAATCTGTCATTCAGCCATTGCGATTTTCGCGACCTGGGAGGCGGCGGCATACATATCGCGGGCAAAAACGATGTTCCCGCCACCGAAAAGATCCTGCATGATATCAACATATCCGATTGTCTGATTAACGGATACGGGCGGGTATATGCCAACGCGGTGGGTGTTCTGCTCCGCTTTGCCTATGACTGCAGCATCTCCCACAACGAGATATGCGACGGTTATTATACGGGTATTTCGGTCGGCTGGGTCTGGGGATACGGCGCCCATGTGACCGATAATATCAAGGTCGAATATAATCATATTTACAACATCGGTCAGCGTCTGCTTTCCGATATGGGAGGTATTTACACGTTAGGCAAACAGCCGAATACGCAGCTGCGCAATAACCTCATTCACGACATACAGATGGCCTGTTACGGCGGCTGGGGCATATATCCCGACGAAGGTTCTTCGGGTATCTTGATCGAAAACAATATTTGCTATAAAATGTCGGCACAGCCTTTCCATCAGCATTACGGAGAGGATAATCTTGTACGCAATAACATCTTCGCATTCGGAGACGGGGGGCAGTTTATTGTTACACGCAAAGAGGAGCACAGCAGCCTCAGTCTTGAGGGCAATATACTGCTGTCCGACGGAACCGCCGTATATGCAAAACACCCGAATGATTTGAATATCACCGACAACGGCAATCTTATATGGGATTATTCCGGGGAAGCCTTCAGCGGATATATGGATTATGACGTTACCCGCAGATTGTACGCCTTTCCCTCCAAAAACAGACTGGGCTTTGACGAAATGCAAAGACTGGGGCTGTATAAAGACGCGATAATTGCCGACCCTTTGTTTGCCGACCCGAAGAACGGCGATTTTACGCCGGCGGAGGATTCACCTATATTCGGCATGGGGTTTGAGGCGATTGACTATTCGGCAGCCGGAATCAGAAATAGGGAAACGGCCGGTTAAAATACCTTCTGTACCAGAAACATATACACGACGGTACCGCTGCCGATACTGAGCAGCGTATTGCCCTTCCATTTATGTAATATTAAAATTACCGCGATCGCGACAAATTCAGGTATACCGTAAGGGGCGGCAGCCGGAGAGATGTCTTTAAGGCAGTAAACAACCAGCAGACCCATCATTGCCGCGGGCAGCGTTTTGCCCAGATATGTTATAAACCGATGGGGCCGGTTTGTTTCCGGGAATAAAATAAAGGGCAAAAATCTTGTGATTACCGTACCGGCTGTTACGGCAAGAATAATAATCAGTGTTTGTATCCCTGTCAGCGGCATAGCTTCCTCCGGCTTCCCGCCAAAACAATCATAATAATAATCATTGCAGGGATAACCATGTTATCCCTGCCGAAGATTAGTAAACTGACGACGGTGCCCGCTATCCCGATAAACGCGGGCCATCTGTTTTCCTTCTGTTTGATTTGTTCGGCGAACAGCACAACAAACAGGGCAGTGAGCACAAAATCCAGGCCTTTTGTATTGAATGTAATTATTTCGCCCAATACTCCGCCGATAAAGGTACCGGCAACCCAATATATATAATCAAGCAAAGAAATAAAAAAACAGAAATACTTCCTGCTGATGCCGTCAGGCGGCTCAACGCTGCATGTTATGGAAAACGTTTCGTCACAAAGGGTGTAGATTAAAAAATATTTGATTTTCCCCAGCCCTTTGTATTTATCGAGCATAGAGATGCCGTAAAAAATATGACGCGCGTTTACTAAAATGCTCATAATGAATGCCTGTATCGGATTAAATACCGTTGTCAGCAGTGTAATCGCAGCAAACTGCATACTGCCGCAAAAGGCCGCCGCGCTGAACAGAACAGACCAACCCGCGCCGTAGCCCTTTGTCTGCATTAATACGCCATAGGCGATACCCAAAACGGAAAAACCCGTCAAAACGGGCAGGGTATGAGGAAACGCCGACAAAAAAGCGTTTTTAATTTCCCGTTTATTTGTTCGCATATAGACTCCGTAAAAATTATTTTTTATTGTTCCATATCAAGGCTGCAGCCCGACGGTATTCAACCGTTTGGCTGCAGCTTTAATGTTTGATAAATTATTTTAACTGTCGGCTTTTTTGCTTTCCCGCTGTTCTTTGAGATCACGCAGCTCTTCCATAAAGGTTTCCGCGTCTTTGAACTCGCGATAGACCGACGCGAAGCGCACATAGGAGACCTCGTCCAGAAAACGCAGTTTTTCCATGACTATAACACCTATTTCGTTTGAAGTATGTTCGGTTTTTAACGAATTCTGGAGATCCGTTTCCACTTCCGCGCTGAGTTCATTTATTTGATTCAGCGTGACCGGACGTTTATAACAGGCTTTCATCAATCCGGAAACGATTTTGTTGCGGTCGAAAATTTCCCTTGTGCCGTCTTTCTTAATCACTATAATCGGAATAGCGTCAATGATTTCATAAGTAGTGTATCTTTTTTGACAGGACAGGCATTCACGGCGCCGGCGGATACTGCCGTTTTCGGTCGGACGAGAGTCTATAACCTTGCTGTCTGTATTATTGCATACCGGACATTTCATGCAAAAACACCACCTTACATCTATTCATTATTCATCGCATTCGTCATATTCGTCAAATCATCTTAATTTATATAATTATAACATATAAATTGCAATTTGTAAACAAAAATTGAGATAGTTGCAGATCAAAAAATCATTAAATTTTATTTTTTCGGAAATCATGTTTAAAATCCTCGGTTACGTTAAAAATAATGACAGGAGATAAAAAATCTCAATAAATAATATGGAGTGTGAAATCAATGACCATTTTACGCGGTGATATTTATTATGCGGATTTGAGTCCTGTTATCGGTTCGGAACAGGGGGGACTCAGGCCCGTACTCATCGTTCAGAATGATGTCGGCAATAAATACAGCCCGACCGTTATAGCCGCCGCAATAACAAGCCGACTGGGAAAGAGCCGCCTGCCCACACATATTGAAGTTCCCAGAGCTTCATGTAAACTTGAACGTTCTGATTTCGGACTGGCTCATGATTCGGTTATTTTACTTGAACAGATTCGGACAATTGACAAGCGGCGCCTGAAGGAAAAAATGGGACGCCTGGACAATGAACTGATGAGGAGGGTGAATGACGCAATTACGATAAGTTTCGGATTGACCGAGAATTCCGGTTACGCCGAAAACGAGGAAACCAATCGGGAAGGATGGCTCGGAATACAGGAAAACGGAGCTATCGGATAACATAAGTGCCGCAATTTCATCATGACATACTTTTTTTAAATTATATTTGTTAAATAGACTTGATTTAATCGGTGACAGCATGTAGAATAGATTATAACAAACAATAAAAAGGTCTTATAATAAAGCTTGGAGTGAAGAGTTATGTCATTGATTACGACAAAAGAAATGTTTGAAAAGGCTTATAAGGGCGGTTATGCTGTCGGCGCGTTCAATATCAACAATATGGAAATTATTCAGGCTATAACCGAGGCGGCGGCGGAAAACAGATCGCCGGTTATACTGCAGGTTTCAGCGGGAGCCCGGAAATACGCCAAACACGAATATCTCGTGGCGCTTGCCCAGGCGGCAATAAAAGATACGGGCATTGATTTCGCGCTGCATCTTGATCACGGCGAGGACTTTGAAATCTGTAAATCCTGTATTGACGGCGGTTTTACCTCTGTTATGATTGACGGTTCGAAATATCCCCTTAAAGAAAACATAGAACTGACCCGCAAGGTAGTGGAATACGCCCACGCCCGCGGTGTGACGGTCGAAGGTGAATTGGGAAAACTGGCGGGCATTGAAGACGATATCCATGTAGGAGCCGACGACGCTATGTTTACCGACCCCGCTGAAGTTGAAGAATTTGTAGCAAAGACAGGCGTTGATTCGCTGGCCATAGCAATCGGGACAAGCCACGGGGCGTTTAAATTCAAAGACGAGCCGCTGCTTCGATTCGATATTTTGGAAAAAATCGAAAAACTGCTGCCCGGATTCCCGATAGTGCTGCATGGCGCCTCGTCGGTAATGCCGGACTTGGTCGACGAGATTAACGCTTACGGCGGCAATATGAGCGGCGCCAAGGGCGTTCCCGAAGAGATGCTGCGGCGTGCCGCTTCAATGGCGGTTTGCAAGATAAATATAGACTCGGATATCAGACTCGCTTTTACCGCGGGTGTGCGCCGTGTTTTCGCAAAGGAACCGGAATTGTTTGACCCGCGCGGATATCTTAAAGTAGCGCGTGAGGAAGTAAAAAAGATGGTATCGCATAAAATAGTAAATGTCCTGGGCTCCGACGGAAAAGCATAGAAGCATATTATATAGAAGCATATTATTATGAAATGGACTGAAAATTTTTATATAAGCCCTCATGATACCGATATCAACGGCATAGCCCGGTCATCTTCGGTTTTGCGTTATTTACAGGAAACGGCAAATCTGCAGCTGTATAATTTAGGTCCGTCCAACGAAGAACTCCGTCAAAGAGGCATGGCTTTTATTTTAAGCCGTGTGGGACTGCGTATATACGCGCCGTTATATCCATACGATAAAATCAGAGTGCAAAGCTGGGCGTGTGAAAGCCGACTGTCGTCATTTTATCGCTGCGGAAGGATATTCCGCGGGGATGAATTGACAGCCGATCTCATGACTGTATGGGCCCTTATCGGTATTGATGACAAACGCGTTTATCGGGCGACTGAGGTTCAACCTGATTTCGAGACGGATGAAATGCTTGATTCCGATATATTTATGAGGGTTCGCATACCTAAAGATATCGAACTGCCATATATCAATGACAGAAAAATCTGTTACAGTGACGTTGACTGGAACAATCATATGAACAACACCAACTATCCGGACATGCTGTGCGACTCCATCGGCAACATGACCGGACGCCGTGTTTCCTCGATATCGATAAATTTTAAAGATGAGGCGCCCCTCGGAGAAGTAATTAAAATACATATGGCCAATGACGGCGATATTTATTATTTCCGGTCCATAAGGGAAAACGGGGCTGTAGGTATTGAGTCGGCGCTTGAACTGGGGTTTCTGTAAAATCCGAACATCCGAATATTTAAAAAACAAAAGGCGGGATATATAATGCCTAACGGCGGTGAGGTTATAGTTATTACCGACGACATTATATTTGCGCAGATGATTGTGCTGGAACTCAAAAGAGAAAAAATTAACGCGTCGGTCCTGCGCCTTACCGAAATACCGCGCAGTTCCAGGGGAATTTTTATCGCCGACGCGGACTGTATCGGGGACACAGCGCTCGAACGGCTGATACATGAAATCGATAAAATCATCATATTTTCATATGAGGACCGGCCGGAATCCGGCGAATCGGGCAAAGTCATATGGCTGCGCCGTCCGTTTGAGACGGAAAAACTTTTATCGGTGATATCCGATATGCTCAACGGCAAAAAAAGCAGCTATGTGTCCGCCGCCCTTCCGCCGGACAACAGGGAACTGATACTCAGAGGAAACGGCAGCGTTAATTTTTGCGGTAAAAGCATCAGTCTTACAAAACGTGAATATGAGCTGCTTGAATATCTTTACAAAAACCGCGGACGCGCCGTTTCAAGGGACGAAGCGGTTACCAATGTATGGAAATACGAATTTACCGGCAATACCAATGTTGTCGATGTTTATATCCGTTATCTCAGGGAAAAAATCGATGATCAAACCGGAACCAAGCTCATATATACCGTAAGAAACAAAGGCTATATGATTAAATGATCAAATAATTAAACAATTAAATAATTAAAAATAAATGAATAAATACTTGACGGATACAACGGAACCGAAACGGAACGAAGACGGCGGATATGATATTCCCGCTTTCATTGATATACACTGCCATCTGCGCGAACCGGGATATGAATATAAAGAGGATATTGAGAGCGGTACGGCGGCGGCAAAAGCCGGCGGATATTGCGCCGTTTTAAATATGCCGAACACGCTGCCGGTTGTCGATGACGCGCATACCCTCGAATACATCCGGAATCGTGCAGCCGTGACGGCGCATTGTGATGTTTATCAATCCGCCGCGATAACCGTCGGGCAGAAGGGCGGACGGTTATGCGATTTCGGGTTGTTGGCCGCGCGCGGAGCTTTGGCATTTACCGATGACGGAAGACCGGTTTCAGATTCGGCGGTAATGATGGAGGCGATGACCCGCTGTGCCCCGCTGGGATTGCTGATTATATCGCACTGTGAAGAACTGTCGATTGCCAACGGTGTAATGCATGAAGGTGAAGTGTCCCGCCGGCTGGGCTATAAGGGAACACCGGGCGCCGCGGAGGATATTATGACCGCCCGGGATCTCATTCTTGCTGAGGCGACCGG
>JAQVWU010000105.1 GCA_028709565.1 Eubacteriales bacterium | reverse complement strand
TTTTTATCGTTGATTATATCAATGAGATATGGCTCGATACTTTTCCATACCTTTAAAAAGCCCCTGTGGCAGCGCCATGTTTCGGGCATATCCCGATAGGGCACGGCGGGGAAATCCAAATTGTGTTCCCAGTCGGTAAGACCGTCGCTCTGCTGGAAATAAATAGTAAGATGTGTCCCCTCGATATCAATCGCAAAGCTTCCGTCGTTTTCTACTTTTGTATATGTATGATTCAGGATTTCAAGAAACAATGACAGCAGAGGTCTCATGGCGCCCTCTCCGTATATCAGAATTGCGGGCGTAGCCCGTATATTATAATATGTCGGAGAGTTTCGTTATGTGACTTTACTTAAAACGAGGTACATATGACCACAAAAATGATGTATGAAAATCTGCTTGCCGGCGGGACAAACGACCGCCCTATGGTCAATCCGCACTGGTGGGGCTGCTTTAAATACCAGCACGCGGGCATTATGAGCGACTATGACGTGATATGCGGTCCCTGGCCGCAAACGGCGGAGGAATACGCGGCCGTTGAGATGAAATTTTTTGAGGATTACAATCTCGATATGTTTCATCTCGGCGGCGGAACACCGGAGATATACGATGACGATAAATACCGGCGGGAGGAGCTGACGCGGCTGAGCGCGGCGGTGAGAAGGCTTGAGAGTAAAAGGGATCTGGACGAATTCGCCGCTCTGCTCTTTCATACGCCCGATGAAATCATTGCAAGCGGCGCATATGACCATATAAAGCTAATCTCCGACCGATACGGCGATACCGTTCCCGTATTCTACAACAACGCGAACCAGACCTCGGCGATTTTTGACCCGTACGGTTATTTCGGTTATGAAGACGCGCTGTGCAATCTGCTGGAAAAACCGGACATGATGGAGTATTTCACCTATCGCCTTTATGAAGAAAGCTTTGTGTATATGGAGGCGCTGCGTAAAATCGGCTGCTTCGGTTATATAGCTTCTGAATGTCTGTGCGCCGCCGACACCATGAGCCCGAAAACCTACCGCGAGATTATTTTCGGAGCGCAGAAGATGTTTTTCGAAAGAGCGGCAAAGCTCGGACTGTCAATGATTGTATATTATTGCGGCGACGTTATGCCGATACTGGAGGATATAAAAATGCTCGGGGTACCCGCCATTATGGTGGAAGAATCAAAGAAAACCTGCCGACTGGATATCGCCGAACTGTATGCCGCGCTGGAGGGCAGCATGATTCTCTTCGGCAATGTGGACGGGGTGGGAACCCTGCTTATGGGTACGCCCGGCGATGTAAAACGCGAAACCGAAAAACAACTCCGGGCCGCCGGGGGAGGCTGCCGTTATTTTGTTTCGGCCACGGGCAGTCCGATCGCATTTGATACGCCCCCGGAGAATCTGCGGATGTTTATTGAGACGAGCAAAAACTTTAAAGGCTGAATTAAAGCACACCCCGATACCGGATATTGATACGCGGGGTGTGCTTTTATATATTTAAATACTGTTGGGCACGCGGGGCTTTTTCCTGCCCTTTTGGTTTTGATTTTGATTTTCGCGGGTTAAGGGTATCTGTCCCTTGGCCTTCTTTTTTGCTACCGCTTTTTTATCGGGCTGACTGTCCTTTGCCATTACGACCTCCGTAAAGTTTTATTCGATTATATTTTACCGCCAACGGACCATATTATGCGTCCGCGCCAAACTCGTGAATAAACAACATACCGTAACAGATATACGACAAGAGAAAAAAGTACGTCATAAAATTAACGATATCATAGCGCTTGTGTTTTTATTGCTTTTTTAAATTTACTTTTGGAAAACATTCATGCGTTGATGTGCCTTTGGAGAAATAAACTGTTGACAGTTTATTAGTAATTGATTATAATTATATACACAATATGCGAATTTTCATCGAAAGGAATATTATGATGATCAAAACTGTCTGCCTGCTTCTGCTTGCGTCCATACTGTTCGTATCCTGCGCATCCGCTCAGACCGATGCGGCTGATACCGCCGCCGTAACCGATGCCGTTGAGGAAAGCGCGGTCGAAACCGAAGCCATGCCCGACATCGGCGACGATGTTTCTTTTGACGGCGCAACCTTCACCTTCGGAGTCGTCGAAAATGCCAACGCCCGCAACACCATTGTCATTGAGGAGATCAACGGCGAAGTCCTCAACGATGCGCAATATGACGCGGTTGCCAACACCAATCAAAAGCTAAACGTCAATATCGAACAGTTCGTCATGACGAGCGGCTATCCCGCAGCTTCCGCTCTGACCCCTATTATAACCGCCGGAGATGACGTGATTCAAGTGGCAAACGTCTTCTGTGTGGACGCTGTTATGCTGCTCGGAAGCAATTACATACTCGGTTATGAAAACGTCCCCTATATCGATCTCTCCAGGCCTTATTGGGACAGCAGCGTCTCAGATTCTTTGACCTTCTGCGGTATGAGATACGCAGCGATCGGAGACCTCAGCATCTCCACCCACGATCTGACCTATATTCTGCTCTTCTCTACCGCGCTCATAGAGCAGAACAACCTCGCCAGCCCTTATGAGCTTATCAATTCAGGTAAGTGGACAATGGATAAGATGAAGGAAACGATGGAAACCGTTATCACCGACACCAACGGTAACGGTATAGTCGATAAAGAAGACACCTTCGGCTATCTGAGCGCGGCAAAAATGACCCTTCCCAGCTTCTGGATAGGTGCGGGCGAAAAAACGCTCGAAATGAATGACGAGGGCGTTCCCCAACTCGCTATCGAGGACGATCGCTTTATCAGCGTGCTCGAAAAGGTCTATGAGATGACCTATGACATCAATGCCCGCTATAACTCCAACAACGACTCCGACGTTCCCTCCGACAACCGTCAGATGTTCGCCGCCAATCAATCCCTGTTCATGGACTGCTCGATGTTCTGGATCGGCACTCTGCGTGATATGGAGACTGATTTCGGCATTATCCCCTATCCGAAATATGACGAGGATCAGGACGAATATTATTCGCGCGTCAGCTATTATATGCCTCCCGTGCTGCCTATGACCAATACGGACCTTGAACTGACCGGCGCGGTGCTCGAAACCGCCAATTATTACGCCGGGCAGAATGTTACCCCCGCTTATTATGACATCACGCTCAAGGGTAAATATTCGCGTGATGAGGAAAGTATTGCGATGCTCGACCTGATATTCAATAACCGCGTCGTTGACCTCGGTGACACTTTGTTTTGCGCTGACATACGCGACGCCTTTATGTCGACTATGTATTCCTCAAACAACCGCGATTTTATCTCGCAGTTTGCCGCAAAATTGACCGCGGTTAACAATAAGATTGAAAAGACCGCCGCAAGCATCCGCGAAGCGATGGCAGCAGGCTAAAAGACATTCAATTTAAGCACCGACGGCTGGATTTTGCGTGCGGCACGGATATGCTGGCCGAACCGCCTGTTATTATTATTGGTTGTGTGCAAGTTTTTCATGTCCGGCGATTCTTAAAGATGCTTTGATTGGGAGGAGCGTGGATTGTATATAACCATTAAATCTTTAACCCACAAACAACTCCCCCTGTATGCGGAAGTTGTCCGCCAAAGCTTCTTAACTGTAGCAGCGGATTTCGGTTGGACCGAGAAAAATGCACCGGGCTTTGTTGCATTTACGGTTGAGGAACGGTTATTGAGCAAATCCAAAGAAGAGGGCTATTATCCGTTCGGTTGTTTTATGAGAGAGAAAATAGTCGGATTTGTATCTCTTTCCGATACAGGCAACGGTGTGTATAAGCTAAATCAGTTGTCTGTATTGCCTGAATATCGGCACTGCGGATACGGGAGACGGCTTCTGGACTTTTGTAAAGAAAAAGTTTTCGCATGGAGCGGCAGAAAAATAGTTCTTGACATTATTGAGGAGAACACCCGGCTTAAAAATTGGTATATCGCCAATGGTTTTGTACATACGGGTACAAGGAAATTCGCCCATCTTCCGTTTACAGTTGGTTTTATGGAATGGAGTGTAAAATAGTGATTAACCCAGGCATACCAGACATTTCCATGATATATGTTGTCATATGTACAAGACTCACAGGAAACTGGATCTTTGTTCGCCACAGAGGATTGTTCATATGTCAATGTCCCTGCCTTTTCGGCTGAATTCAAGGTTTATTCCGGCAATGCGTTTTTATGTGGTATATTGAGAGATGAAATGCCTTTATGGAGTGACTGACAAGTGGCATATAACTACGAGTTTGTACATGAAAAATATCAATTTGTTGATAAAGAAGAAGGGCGATTTTCGGAATCGCGTGCTTCCGGACTTGAAGCGCGGTATACCAAGAAGCAGCTTGATTTGTTGGTGAACGAGCAATCCTCGGTCATTGAGCTTGGCTGCGCAACGGGCTATTACGGTCTGTATTTGGCGGATAAATGTCATAGCTACCTGGGTGTTGACATTATATACGAAAATGTTGAGAAGTTCGCACAAAAAATTAAAGACGGCGGTTACTGGAATCTGTCTGCAAAATTGGGAGATGCAACACAGCTTGATTTTATTGAGCCGGAGTCTTTTGATGTGGTTTTAGTCCTCGGACCGATGTATCATTTGAACCGACAAGACCGCGGGCTGGTGTTCAAAGAAAGCATTCGTATTTGCATGCCCGGCGGCAAGATTTGTTACGCATATATTTCTCTGCTTGGTGTATATGCAGGAGCTTGTATTCTTTCACCTGGTCAATATCCGAATAGCCATGCAAACAAGTGCCTATTCGTTTATGGAGTTAACGATGTTCGTCCCGATTTGTTCTTTTTCTCTACACCTGAAGAAATGGAGAAAAACGCAAAAGAGCATGGCCTTAGTATACTGAAGAATATCGGTCTTGATTTTTTCTTTGCAGCAAATATCGTCAACAATATGTCGGATGAACAATTTAACGCTTGGCTTGTATTAAATGACCGGATGGCAGAAAGTGAAGCTTGTACAGGGCTTAGCAACCACGCAATGCTCGTGTGCGAGAAACAGAGTTGAAAACAAACAAATGTCAAATATGAACAAACGCGAAAACGTTAAAACACAATATGCGAATGACAAAAACCTATTGGTTCGCGTAAATCTTCACGCAAAACACAGCACTAACAAACAGGGCTTTGTTCCATGGTTGTTTGAGCGGTATACTTTTGCGGAAGACTACCACATTCTGGAGCTTGGCTGCGGAAATGGCGGTCAATGGAGTGGCAGGATAGAGCAGCTCCCGGCAGGTTGCCGCTTGCTCCTTTCAGATTTTTCCGAAGGCATGGTTAATACAGTGCGAGAAAAATACTCGCCGCATGACAATGTTTCTTTTGCGCAAATTGATATACAGAGCATTCCTTTTAATGCGGATAGCTTTGATATCGTTATCGCAAACCATATGTTATATCATATCCCCGATTTAGACAAAGCGCTATCCGAGGTGAAGCGTGTGTTGAAGCCGTGCGGCTGCTTTTACTGCACTACCAACGGAAACGGCGGAATGCGTGTATTTTTGCGTGAAGCGATGAAACGGTATAACCTTGACACGCAGGTTTTTATTAAAGATTGGTCTTTTTCACTACAAAATGGCGCGGATCTTCTCGAACGATACCTGTCATCTGTGGAACGTATCGATTATGAAGATTCGCTGGCTATTACCGAAACGCAGGACTTGATTGATTGGCTGATGTCCACCCTGTCAATCGCAAGCTATTCAGAGGAAAACGTGCGTGAGCTATACGATTATTTTGAGGAAATCAGAGTTCGAGATGGTACGATAAATATTCCGAAGGAGTGCGGACTATTTATCAGTAAAAAATAAAAGAGGATAACCAGCGAAAAATGAAGCTTTTAATAATAGACGGCTCAAACCTGCTCTGTCAAATGTTTTTTGGAATACCGGCACGCATAGTTGGCAAACACGGCGGTCTTATTCACGGCACACTTGGATTTGTTGGAGCGTTTATCAAAATTATCAAGATGAATGCTCCTACTCATGTTGCGGTATTGTTTGACGGAGAACATGAAAATCTCAGATGTGAGATTTCCGAAGAATATAAAGCAAACCGCCCGGGTTTTGAAGATACACCCGAAGAAGAAAACCCATTTTCACAGCTGCCCGACATTTATAGCGCACTCGACTTCATGGGTGTTTGCCACACGGAGATTTATGACGTTGAGGTTGATGATGTGATTGCAAGCTATGCGTTTACATATGGCGAAAATATGAGGATTGTGATATCCTCGTTTGACAGCGATTTCTTCCAATTGATTAATAATAATGTGTCAGTGCTGCGATATCGCGGGAATAAAACCAGCATATGTGATGAGGATTTCTTACATAACAAATTTGGGGTTTTACCTTCGCAATACGCTGATTTCAAATCACTCACAGGGGATACGGCGGATAATATCCGTGGAGCGGACAAAGTAGGACCGAAAACCGCCGCAGCTTTGATTAATCAATTTGGCAGCTTGAAAGCTGTAATAGACGGTGCAGACGAGATAACAAAACCGTCAATACGTGAGTCAATAAAACAGAACACCGAGCGGCTTAAAACTAATTATCGTTTGATTAAGCTTGACAACACAGCCCCGATTCCGTTTGGTATAAACAAGCTTTTATATACATACAACGGAGCAAGAACAGTAGAAATCCTTGAGAGAATTGGAATCAGGTAGATGCAAAGGAGTAACTCCGCCATGAACTACATCAATCCACCGGAGCAGTTTCCGCAGAATATGCTGCATAAAACATTTTATAGCCGGATACTGAACCACGAAGTCGGCTACAATATCTATTTGCCTTCCGGGTATGATGAATCCACCGGAAAATTTCCGGTGACCTATCATCTTCATGGTTGGATGGGTGACGAATCATCCGAGATAGGGACAATGGAGAAAGTATATTCGGGCAGCGGGGTCATTACCGTTTTCCCGAATAATTCACCTGTTATCGAGGATCGTGAAGATTTGCCTGTCGAATATATGATTATCAACGATTTGATACCGCATATTGACGAAAAATACAGAACCCTCGCAACCCGTGAGGGTAGATCAATTTCCGGGTTTTCAATGGGGGGCGGAATGGCGTTCTGCTGTGCTGTAAAATATCCGGAGCTGTTTTCAGTGGTGACGGCATACGCAGGTACATATCATCACTACTACAACAAAGGCTCGTGTACCGTCGGCATTGATGCCAAAGAAGCCGCCGCAATTTACAGCGATATGATGTGTGAAAAAAGATACCTTGAGAATGGCAACATTTTAGGCCTGGTTCGGGAAAACGCGGATAAAATCCGAGGAAATCTTGACATAAGATTGCACATCGGAACAGATGATGTGCTTTATTGCGACAACGAAATCCTGCGCCTGCATCTGGAGTCGCTCTTAATTCCCCACAGATACAAGAAGTTTATCGGTGCAGGACATGAGCTTGCGAAGATTGTGTGAGAAAAGATATGAAATACCGTAGCCTACAACGACAAAAGAAAAGGCTTACCGTCGAAATGGTCTGCCTGATGTTCATAATCGGTGATAACGCTTCTTCTTTAATAACGAACTCATAATGGTGAACGAAGGCTCTTCCGTTTTTTGTGCAAGAAAAAACCAGCTTTGTGCCCTTCAAACTGAATGTTTTTACACCGCAAACGTCATGCCTTCAACCACCACCGAACAGGCGATCATCATGCCGGCGGGGCATCAGGCGTGGAATACGGTGAATCAGCTCCTGCGGCTGGATTGGAAGGTGTAATTTATGGAACAGAGAAGTTCCCGGTTATCAAATATGACAACCGGGATTGTGAGTTATGAGTTAATCTGGAATACGGAATATCGAGAACGTTTTTGCGGAGGGGATATGCTCTTTATTAAAATCAAACGATTCGAGCCCTTTTGTACTGAGAAATAGTTTTTCGATACCGTTGATCCTATTTTTTTTAATGTCCTCTGATAAACGCCATGCAATTTGTTTTGTAAAGCTGTTCGATGTTTCAATACCCAACTCGCCTAAGGGTAAGTCGCCTTTGAGATTGGGATTTTGTTCATCTAACAAGACGGCGATTTGATATGCAGTTAAGAAACAACGTGTCCCGTTATAATTTTGCGTAAGCAGTATGTTTGTGATATAAGACCGAATGACATCCCAGTTTTCCATTTTGAACCTCCTTAACGATGGGTCTATATTGACAAATTTCTACAATATTTTACAGCAAGGTTCTAAACAAGATGTTAACATTGTAAAAACGAAGGGTAAATATAGGCTACGGTAAAATGAATCCCTTTATTTATATAATCAGCGTTCATCCCGAGACAGACGAGTGCAGATGTCACTGTTTGACACCTACTCTGATGTTTCCCGGGCAACGGAAGAAGACAAACCCAAATTTTTCCGTCTGCTGGAGAAACACATCGACTGGGAAGAACTTATTCCACCCGATTTTTATTGGGCTTTTCATAAACGAATGGGCAGAAAGCGTAATAAGCCATACAAATCTCAAGCCTTTCTGTTCCGGGCGCGGAGTTATTATCAATGCATTTTTAACTCCCATGTCTCG
>JAQVWU010000104.1 GCA_028709565.1 Eubacteriales bacterium | reverse complement strand
CGCCCCACAGGGACGGCAGGCTTCCCCACGGTTTTATGTATCTGCGTCTGCTTGACCTGCGCGGCTTCGAGGAAGCGATGACCGATTTTGCGGAAGAACCGCCGGAACTTCAGATGCTGATCGATAATGTTCTCGAATATAACTGCCTGCAGATAGAAGCGGTTGTGGACCGGGCGGGCGCCTATATGACCTTCGGCGATGATCTCGGGATGCAGAGCGGGCTTGCCATCGGCGCACCGCGCTGGCGTAAATATATGTATCCCTGTTATAAGAAAATGTATGATATTGTGCACGGGCGCTCAAAGCTTGTCTATATGCACACCGACGGGCGTATTATCGATATCATCGATGACCTCAAAGCGGCAGGGGTAAACATGCTCAACCCGCAATACCGCGCAAACGGTCTTGGCGACCTTGTCCGCACCTGCAAGGGCAGAATGCCGATTAACCTGGACCTTGACCGTCAGTTGTTCCCCTTTGCGTCAAAGCAGGATGTTGAGGACCATATACGTGAGTGCGTGGAAGCATTTTATATGCCAGAGGGCGGATTCGGTTTATCACTGGAACTGAATATGGAGGTTCCTCTCGATATAATTGAAACGGCTATCGCGACGGTTGATAAATACAGATTCTATAAAAAATAAACGGCTCTGTATCGATGCGTCTATATATTACATTATAACGCTTATAAAATCAATAGAGAAGAATATAAAAAATATTCTTCTCACGATTTTTTACCGGCTGTATTTAAATCACATGAAAAACCCGACTCCTGCTTCAAATAAACGCTGGTCTTTATCTCCGGGTATATTCTTTGCCACATTGTTTCCGATTCGCTCCGAGTGTCCCATTTTGCCCAGTATGCGGCCGTCGGCGCTGACGATACTTTCTATCGCGTAAACCGACCCGTTGGGATTATAACGTGTCTCCATGGTTGGCCTGCCGTCGGCGTTTACATATTGCGTTGTGATTCTGCCCTGAACTGCCAGCTCTTCAATAAGCGTTTCCGAAGCGATAAAACGGCCTTCGCCGTGGGAAATCGGTATTGTATGGAGCTGTCCCGCTTCGCATAAATTAAACCACGGTGATTTTACCGAGGATACGCGTGTGGTCACCATCATCGACTGATGACGTTTGATGGCGTTGAAGGTCAGGGTAGGGCAGTCGGAGGTCATATGGTCGGTGATTTTACCGTATGGCAGCAGGCCCGATTTGACAAGCGCCTGGAAACCGTTGCATATACCGAGCATGAGACCTCCCCGGTCATCAAGCAGGCGGGTTATCGCCTCGCGGATGCGCGGCGAGCGCAATATCGCCGTTATAAACTTACCCGAACCATCGCCGCCCGAAAAGCCTCCGGACAAAATCATAATCTGCGCTCGATCGGTCAAAGCGGCAAGTTCGGCGATGGATTCGGACAGCTGATCAGGGGTCAGGTTTCGCAGCACAAATGTTTCGGCAATGCCGCCGGCACGGATTACCGCCCGGGCGGTGTCATATTCGCTATTGGTGCCGGGAAATACGGGTATTATAACCCTGGGCCGGGCAAATCGTTCGGCTGCCGTTACAGGCGAACGTTCGGTACAGTTAAACGCCCTGACCGTTCCCGATTCGGCGTCAGCGGGAAGGGTGGGGAAAACACCTTCAAGCGTATCGCTCCATGCCCTCTCCAGCTTGTCAATCGGCATAGCACAATCGCCGAGTGTGATTTGGGACTTGTCTGTCGTATAACCGAGTAATATGCCTTCGGGCGTGTCATCGGTCTCGATGATCAGCGCGCCGTAATTATATGCGAAAAGTTTTTCTATATTGCCCGAATCGAATTCACCGGTAAAATCAAATCCCATACCGTTTCCGAAACACATTTTTACCAGACCTTCGGCAGCGCCGCCAAAACCGACGGCATACGCCGAATAAAGGCGGTTTTGCTTGGCGAGTGACGCTGTGTATTCGAATACGCGGCGCAGACTGACCGCATCGGGAAGCATTGTATCGGGGTTTATTTCGGGTTGAACAAGCCATACCGCGCTGCCTGCCCTTTTAAATTCCGGTGTGACCATCGCTGCCGCGTCACCGACAGCGACGGCGAAGGAAACGAGCGTGGGAGGCACGTCCATATCCTCAAATGAACCGCTCATGGAATCCTTACCGCCTATAGAGGCGACCCCGAGGTCGGTCTGAGCTTTGTATGCGCCGAGCAGGGCGGAAAACGGTTTACCCCATCTGCGCGGGTCATCCCGCAGGGACTCGAAATATTCCTGAAAAGAGAGATACGCATTTTTATACGATATGCCGGCAGCGGTTAACCTGGCCAGCGATTCTATGACGGCGCAGTAAGCGCCCGTGAAGGGATCGATTTCGGACAGATAGGGATTGAACCCGTATGCCATTACCGAGGAGGTGTCGGTCTCACCGTCGCCGAGGGGTATTTTTGCCGCCATATATTGCGGTGAGGTAAGCTGATGCCTGCCCCCAAAGGGCATTACCACCGTTGACGCGCCCACCGATGAGTCGAACCGTTCCGAAAGCCCTTTTTGTGAACATACGTTAAGGTCGGCAATCATAGCGTAAAACGCAGCCTCAATCCCTGCCTCAAAGGGCAGCTTTGCGGATAAACCCGCGTATATCGCCGCTGTATTTCTGCGGTTTACCTTTATGGCGGCCTGCTTTTTCGCGCCGTTGGAGTTGAGAAAAGTCCGTGACAGATTCACGATTGTATCGCCCTTCCATCGCATGCGCAGACGGGGTTCGGCGGTCACCCGGGCTACCACGGTGGCTTCAAGATTTTCTTTTTTCGCGTATGCGATAAATGCATCGGCGTCTTCCTTTGCGACGACTACCGCCATGCGTTCCTGGGATTCCGAAATGGCAAGTTCGGTACCGTCCAGACCTTCATATTTTTTCGGTACCCGCGAAAGGTCGATATCAAGTCCGTCGGCAAGTTCACCTATGGCAACCGATACACCGCCGGCTCCGAAGTCATTGCAGCGCTTTATCAGGCGCGTGACCTCTTTATTGCGGAAGAGACGTTGTATATTGCGCTCAATCAAAGCATTTCCCTTTTGCACTTCGGCGCCGCAGGTGGCGAGCGAGTCTGATGTGTGCGCTCTGGACGAACCCGCCGCTCCGCCGCACCCGTCGCGTCCGGTACGACCGCCCAGTAAAATAACCGCGTCGCCGTCCTCGGGTTGCAGTCTGACCACATTGGCAGCCGGAGCCGCCCCGATAACTGCGCCCAGTTCCATGCGTTTGGCAATATAACCGGGATGATATATTTCACTGACACCGCCGGTTGCCACCCCTATCTGATTGCCGTAGGAGCTGTATCCGTTTGCCGCAGTGACGGTCAGCCTGGACTGAGGCAGTTTGCCGGGCAGCGTGTCCGAAACGGCGGTGCGCGGGTCGCCGGCTCCGGTGACCCGCATTGCCTGATAGACATAGGATCTGCCCGAAAGCGGGTCTCTTATTGCCCCTCCGAGACAGGTCGCGGCTCCGCCGAACGGCTCTATTTCCGTCGGATGATTATGAGTTTCGTTTTTGAACATCAACAGCCAGTCTTCATCGCCGTCGTGGGTTTTTACCTTGATTTTTACCGAACAGGCGTTTATCTCTTCCGATTCATCCAGTCCGTCAAGTTTACCCGACTTTTTAAAGTATTTCGCCGCGATGGTCGCAATGTCCATCAGCGTTATGTCCCTTTTACGGTTTTCGTATACAACCCCGCGTTTTTGGCGGTAGTCATCAAAAACCGCGGCTATATTGGGATCGTCGATTTCGATATTATCCAGAGACGTTAAAAATGTCGTGTGCCGGCAGTGGTCCGACCAGTACGCGTCCAACAGCCGCAGTTCGGTCATGGTAGGATTGCGTTTTTCTTCTGTTTTAAAATGGTTTTGACAAAAGGCCGCGTCGTCCGCGCCCATGGCAAGCCCGTATTCGGATATAAACGCCGGCAGCTCCGTATCCCGCAGGTCTGTGAAGCCGTCGAGCACCTCAACCTTTGGCGGTTCGTCATAAATCTCTTCAAGCGTATCGGGGACATCGAGCGAAGCTTCACGGCATTCCACCGGGTTTATTATATAACGCCTGATACAATCGAATTCGCTGTCGGATATTTCGCCGGAAAAGGTATATATTTTAGCGGTGCGGATTTTGGGCCTTGTGCCGTCCGCCAGAATCTGGATACACTGCTCGCAGGAATCCGCGCGCTGGTCGTATTGCCCCGGAAGATATTCGACCGCCAGTATCCGTTCGGTATTATCGGATTTATCAAACGGTGTCTGTTCAATATTATCATAATTAAAATAGACAATATCGGTTTGAGGCTCCGAAAATACCGTGCAGACCGCTCTTTCAAATACATCGCGTTCGATAAAATCGACAAAAAAGCGATTAAAGCAGCGAACAGAGTCAAGACCTATCAGCAGATTCGACCTGATATCGTTAAGCAATGCCTTCGCTTCAACATCATAACCCCGCCGGCGCTGTATATAAACCGTGTAAACCATAACTACATTTACTCCTGTACTCCTGTTTTTTTATATCAGATTATAATTCCATCGCATCGATAATGCTGTTCATATTATAAATACCGGCCGGTTTATCTGTAATAAATGCCGCGGCGCGCAGCGCCCCCCGGGCGAATACATCCCGCGACTCCGCGCTGTGCGATATCGTGACCACCTCATTGTCTCCCGCGAAAATCACTTCATGCTCGCCGATTATCGTGCCGCCGCGCACCGAATGTATGCCGATTTCATTGGGCATACGTTCGCGGCGGACCATATCGCGATGGTAGGTATATTGCGTTTTATATCTTTGGGACAGAGTTTCTGAAACGGCATCGGCTATCATCAAAGCGGTTCCGCTGGGGGCGTCCAGTTTCTTGTTATGATGTTTTTCAATGATTTCGATATCGAAACCTTCAAGCGCGGCCGCGGCTTTGCGGCACAGTTCGGTCACAAGATTAATACCCAGTGACATATTGCGTGAGTAGAATATCGGAACCGAAGCGGAAGCGGCGTGCATGGCAGCAATTTCAGCCTCCGTATGCCCCGTTGTGGCGACAACCAGGGGCAGTTGTTCCCCGACGGCAAACTTAAGCAGACTTTCAAGGGCGGTATGATGGGAAAAATCCACAATTACATTGATTCCGAGCCGTGCGGACGGTTTGGCCGGCAAATCGGCTGTATGGGTAAAGATCGGAAATCCGCCCCAGATTTTGTCGCTTTCGTTTATATCAATGCCCGCCGCGATACGAAAACCGATTTCTTCGGCAACCGCGGTAACAATATGCCCCATACGTCCGTTGGCTCCGGCGAGCAAAATGTTTACCGGCATAGTATTACACTTCCTTAACTATAATAACTTATAATGACCATAATAATATTGCTGACCGATAATCACAGCAATCCTTCTTCCTTCATAACACCGATTAAAAGGTCCCGGTTTTTGTCTTCAATCGGGCAGAGAGGGAGTCTGATTTCGTCGGAGCACCATCCCAGCAGATGCATCGCCGCTTTAATCGGTATGGGATTAACCTCGACAAAAAGGGTGTTTATCAGCCTGAGCAGCCGCAGCTGTAAATCGGCGCTCTCTTTGGTTTTCCCGCTGAACCATAATTCACAGATGTCATGTATCTGCGCCGGTATTATATTTGACAGTACACTGATAACCCCTTTGCCGCCCAGTGACAATATCGGTACGATCTGATCGTCATTGCCGCTGTATATGTCCAGGTCATTGCCGCATTCGGCAAACAATTCGGCAATTGCCGATATATTGCCCCCTGCTTCCTTTACGCCGACTATCCGTTCGTGTTTTGCCAGTTCCTTATATGTAGCGGTATTGAAAGCGCAGCCGGTACGGGACGGTACGTTATAAAGTATAATCGGTTTGGTTACCGCGTCAGCTATAGTCAGAAAGTTTTTAACAAGTCCCTTTTGGGTCGATTTATTATAATACGGCGTGACAAGCAATAACGCGTCGGCGCCGACATCACATGCGTGGCATGACAATTCTATCGCGTATTTGGTATCGTTGGACCCGGTTCCGGCAATCACGGGTATGCGTCCCGCAACGCGTTCAACGGCAAAGGCAATGCTGCCGCGGTGTTCGTCGTCGGACAGGGTTGAACTTTCTCCGGTGGTGCCGCAGATAACTATCGCGTCCGTTTTATTTGCAATCTGAAAGTCAATAATCCTGCCCAACGCGTTGTAATCGACCCTGTCTTCGATAAAAGGGGTGATAACAGCTACTCCCGAACCGCAAAAAACAGTTTCTTTTTTCATATAATCACAAGACTCCTTAAAAATAATATTATAAAAAACGAAAAACCGGTTGAAAACCGGCTATACATGTAATATAATATCTATAACCGCAAGCGGTTAGCAATATTGATTTATGTTACATGATAGCGCTCCATCATACCTGCGTTTAAAATGATGACAGTACGCGGGTTATTTACCCGCGTCCCAGAAAGACCGTTGTCCGTATGTATATATGCGCAAAATTCGGAATATATATACATCCTGCTTTCTTCGGCGGCAATGCCTTTGATCTGCACCTCAACGGAGAACCGGACAATCCTACGTACAGATTATTAATCTTTGCCGCAACCTCTATCGGTATTTATTTTATCATTATATTCAGCATATGTCAAGTATATTATGTTGAAATTCATTAAACAGACCGGGCAACATACGGGACAAACGGACTCAAACAGATTATTATAAAAGAATACGAAAGAACAGGAAATGAATAAAACCGCATATGCATGAGTTAAAGACCGTTATACGCAACGAACTGCCGCCTACGGCATTGAATACGGAAGATTTTTATTATGAACTGCCGCCTGAACTGATTGCCCAGACACCTGCGTTAAAACGCGAATCGTCAAGGCTTCTTGCGCTGAACCGTAAAACAGGCGAGATAAAACACGCGGTTTTCAGCGATATAACAAACTTTTTAAACGCTGGCGATGTGCTGGTAATAAACGATACCCGTGTGATTCCCGCCAGGCTGCGGGGTGTAAAAGAACATACGGGCGCGGAGATAGAGGTACTGCTGCTTCGGCGCCTTGAAGACGGTGTATGGGAAACCATTGTGCGGCCGGGGCGCAGGGTAAAAGCGGGTGTTAATATTATATTCGGCAGCGGTCAGCTTTGTGCGCAGGTTATCGGTATTGAGGAGGACGGCTGCAGGCTGCTTCGCTTTGACTGCAAAGGCGGGGAATTCTTTTCCATCATCGACCGCATCGGCAGCGTACCTCTTCCGCCGTATATAACCGAACCTTCAACCGATTCGTCACGGTATCAAACGGTTTATGCGCGGGAGAACGGTTCCGCCGCCGCGCCGACAGCCGGTCTGCATTTTACCCGGGCGCTGCTTGATGAACTGCGCCAAAAAGGAGTAAAAATCGCCTCCGTGATGCTCCATGTCGGACTCGGAACCTTTCGCCCTGTTAAAGAAAAAAAGATTCAGGATCATATGATGCACTCCGAATACTTTGAGGTGTCCGCCGAAGCCGCCGATATTATAAATTCGCGGACCGGACGCATTGTGGCGGTGGGAACAACATCATGCCGGACCCTGGAAAGCGCGGCGGATGAAAACGGCGTTATACATGCCGTGAAGGGTGATACCGGTATCTTTATTTATCCGGGTTATCGTTTTCGCGCAACCGACGCTTTAATAACAAACTATCACCTCCCGCAAAGCACACTGCTGATGCTGGTTTCGGCTTTTTCGACCCGGGAAATCGTGATGTCCGCTTATGCCGAGGCAATAAAAGAAGGGTACCGCTTCTTTTCATACGGGGACGCTATGTTTCTGTATTGACGTTTTCTGATATAAAATATTGCCTGATTTAAAATAAGGAGCCTGTTTTTTACAATGACAAAAATAATAGCCGTTGCGGGTCCGACGGCAAGCGGCAAAAGCGCGCTGGCTGTTGAACTGGCGGACAGACTCAACGGTGAGATTATATCATGCGACTCAATGCAGATATATCGCGGTATGGATATCGGAACGGCAAAAGCCGGCTCCGCGGAATTGGCCCGTGTACCGCATCATTTAATCGATATAACCGAACCGGGCAGTGATTTTTCCTGCGCGGAATATAAAGTGCTTGCGGAAGAAGCCGTTTCGGACATAACCTCCCGCGGCAAGCTGCCCGTTTTCTGCGGCGGAACGGGTCTGTATCTGGACGCGGTGCTGACGGGCAATCGATTCCCCGAATGTGCGGCAGATGAGGATTACCGCAGGACTCTATATAAACGGGAGGCGTCCGAATTGTATGAGATGCTGCGGCATATAGACCCGCCGGCAGCGGAAGCGATTCATATGAACAACAAAAAACGGGTAATACGCGCCCTGGAAATCTATAAAGCGACGGGTATTACAAAAACGGTATGGGACGAACGGTCACGTTCCGATTCTCCGCATTACGACGCGGCGGTGATTGTCCTTGAATATGAAGAACGGGCAGTGCTGTATCGGCGTATTGATGAGCGGGTTGATGAAATGATGGAGCGCGGATTGCTGGAGGAGGTGCGCCGTTTACA
>JAQVWU010000103.1 GCA_028709565.1 Eubacteriales bacterium | reverse complement strand
GGGGTCGGCTACGGTTTATGCGAGGACAGTGTCTTTGAGGGCAACGGCAGACACGGCATCTCCATAGGTCACCGGGACACCGATGCGATTGTCCGCAATAACCGTGTGGGCGCCAACGGGGGACACGGGATATACTTCCGCGAGGACAGCCTGAACCGGTCGGGCTGCCGCACCCTTATCACCGGCAACAGCATCGAGGGGGGTATATATTTCGATTCCGCCGCTGAGGACGCGGTGATATACGGCAACGGGGACGCGCGCATAACGGGGTCGCGGGATGAATACCTTGACGGCGTTATAAACGTGCCGGCCGAATCCATCGAATCAAAAATCGGACCGGATAACGCGCCCCGGGAGTCTTATTATCATCTCGGCTAAAATCGGCTAAAATCGGCTAAAATCGGTCAAAGCAGTCTCTCGTCGTAAGCCGCCCTGACCCCGCCGATGAATTTGGGCCGGGTCCGCGCGGCGATCACCATGGCCTGCCCTATGCGCGCCGTGCCCAGCCTCACGGGTACGGCCACCTCCTTGAGATGCATGCCGATGAGCGTACCCCCGATATCGATGCCGGCGTCGGCCCTGATCTTCTCCAGCGCGACGGGATCCTCAAACGCCGCGTAGGCCGCGGCGGCAAAGGAACCGCCCGCTTTGGGCTGCGGAACCACATTGACCGGATCGGCCCCGCCCGCCGCCGCCCGCTCGGTGATAATCGCCCGGTTCAGGTGCTCGCAGCACTGGGCGGCCAGATAAATGCCCTTTGACTTCAATAATTCATATATGGCGTCAAACACCGCTTTGGCCAGTTCGGGACTGGAATCGCTGCCGATCTTGGAGCCCCCGATTTCACTGGTCGAGCAGCCCACCACCAGCACCGAACCCGGCTGCAGTTTAGCCGCGGCGCACAGTTCCTCAACGGCGCCTCGGGCTTCTTTTGCTGTTTGCTCAAACATATTTAATTCCCTTCTTATCTTTTATATTTCATAATCCGTTCGCGCAGCGCGGCCATGTAATAGCTGTAATCGGCGAACGAGATATCCGGATGAATCAGATGGTCCAGCCCCGGGATATAGCCGCTGCCCGACAGCAGGGGCTCGATTTTATCCAGTTCCCTGTCAATGGCGGCCGGTCCTTTGGCAATCTCCAGCTTGTCAATACCCCCCAGCATGGCCATGCGCGGGAAGCGCCGCCTCAGGTCTACGATGTCATTCCCCGCGGCAATCTCAAAGAGCAGCATCAGGTTGACGCCGGCCGACTCAAAGAGCGGTATGAGCTCGTCGCAGATGCCGTCGGTGTCCACCACCATTACCGGTATATTGTGCTCGTCGGCATAGTCTTTAATGCGGCGGTAGCGGGGGAGCATGAATGCCTCTATCATGGCGGGGGAGATCAGCGAGCCGCTCTTGCCCGACATGTCCTCCCACATATGGATGGCGTCGATTTTGATATACTCGGCCGCCTTTTTGTAGACCGCGATCCAAAGCTCGCACAGGGTATCCATTATGTCGTGTATCAGGTCGGGCTGCTCATAGAACATGATGCACAGCGGTTCCAGTCCTATCATATCCCGCAGCGTACCGAAAAAACCGTAGGGATATGTACCCATCTGAACGACCCGGTCGCTCAGCCCGGCGGCGACCTGCTCAAATGCCCGATTTACCCGCCCTTCGGGATTGCTCAGCCGTTCCTCCCTGAGGCGCAGCCAGTCGTCCCAGCCGGTGACCGGGTTGCTGATAATCTTCGGAATACCGCTGCGCCCCTTGATGGCCTCGGACACGATACCCAGACCGTCGCGGCAGACATACCGTTCGCCCTTATCCTCCAGCACCTCAAAGACAAAACCCGGATTGTAGAGCAGGTTAAAATAGCCGCTGATATCGGCAAATCCCCCGTCCAGCCCGAACCGCCCGGATACCCAGGCCGATTCGGGATGTTCCACCCCCTCGGCGCGCCAGGCCTCCACAGTTTCCCCCCACGGACCGAAATAAGAAATAAAGGGCGCCCGGTCGATCTCCCTGCCCAGGATACAGTTTATTACGCGTTCTCTGTTGTTCATATTGTCCCCCATATCAGCCCATGTCCGAAATTTTCGCTATAATATCGTCAAGGTCGGTCTGAGCCTTCGTCTCCAGTTTGGTATAGTAAGACGCGAAATCCGAGGATTTGCGTGATATCATAGTGCTCATCATGCCCGCCAGTGTGCCCACGTTATATATATACCCCATATCGAATACCCGTCCGCCGAGAATGACGTCCAGCATTTCGGCGCTGTCCCCGTCGCGGATATGTTTTCCGGTCAGCGCCACATCGTAATAGGCGGTGCGGACATATTTATATCCGTAATAATACAGCGCTTCGAGGACCGCCGAGGTGCGCTCGGGTTCGGACACCGTATTGATCACACACATGAGGGGGGCGGCGGCGTCCACATGACAATAATACCCCTCCTGGTCCTCGTCGTATTTGGGCGACGGCAGCAGTCCGAAGTCGGCTTCCATACCCCGCAGATTGCGCACATGGGCCATAATCTCACTGTAAAACAAACCCTGTCCGGCGGCAAACATCCGCTCTATCACGTCCCACGCGTCGGTATGGGTCCTGTTTTCGCTGTTGAATATATCGTTGGTAATCTCAGCCAGCGCCGCCGTCCTTTCGTTGTTCAGCGAAAGGACAATCCCGTCGGACGTCTGGGTGACAATCTTATTGCCCCCCGCGTAGAGAAAGTTGGCAGCCCCTCCCGCGCCGGTGGTGAGAAAGCCGTAGCGGTCGGCGGCGTCGTATTTCGAGTTGCCGTCGATGTCCGCCGTGACGTCTTTGCTCATCTCCCCAAAGACATCCAGGGTCCATTTGCCCTCCCGGACCAGGTCGTAGGGGGCGGTCATATTGAGGTCGGAGAGCAGGTTTTTATTGAACATGAATATCCAGGTGTTGTCCTTGTCCCGGAAGCCGAAGTCACCGGTCATAAACAGCACCCGGCCGGCAATGGTAACATCGTCGATAATGCCCTGCTCATACCACGGCATATTCAGATTTACATGCTCCAGGTCATTCCAGTCATAGAAATAATCGGCCAGCGCGAGGGCAACCGCCGTCCCGGTGGACGGCATAACCATGCCGTAGGCGTCGTCCCCCGCCGAGGCCGCTTTTTTTATGTCGCTGTTTACCGAGGATGAGATGAGCATGGAGAGGCTGACATTGAGGGTTTCCTCGGTCATAAGATTGCGCTGATATACGGCGTCATTGACCGTCACGTCATTGGTGACCGTCCCCATCTCCTCCGAAACATCCACCTCTTCCCAGTTGTAACCCGCCTCGGTCAGCATCACAAAGCTGTGACCATCGTAATCAAGGCCGGAAAGGTCGGGTTCGGGCAGCGTTTCCGCTTCGGTTACAACCGGATCCGCAACGGCGCCGGTGGTTTCGGAGGGCGTTTGACCGGGTTGGGCGGTTTGGGCGCAGGCAAACAGCGCCGCGCATAACAGCAGCGGGGCAATAAAGCGTATCGGTTTATTCTTCGGTTTAATCATAATTTATTCCTCACTGTGGGCCGGGACCGCGGGGTGGTACGGAAAGTGTTTGAGCATTACCAGCGGTTCGCAGCCGCTTCTGTTGGTGACCGTGAGGCCCTGCTCCGCCCGGCCGGCCGAGACGAAGAATTCATCCTGGGAGAGCCCGCCGTAGCGCAGCATGACGGCGGCGGCGCAGTCGGTCCCCTGCAGGCTGCCCCAGCCCTGCACCACTATACAGCCGTAAGCCGTTTCATCGCGGATAACGGCCGTCTGCCCCGGTTCTACCGACAGCTCTTTTGCCGCGATATAGTGGTTGCCGTAGGCGATCCACCGTTCGGTATATTCTGCGTTGCTTGTTATTGTCAGCGGCGGGCGGAAATAGTGCTGTCTGTAACGCGGGTCGACGTTTTTGTCCCAGTCGAGCAGCGCCATCACTTTATCCATATCGTCCCTGTCCTCCGGGGGCAGATTCTCGGTCAGAAAATCGCGCCCGTAGATCTCGCCGTCGGCTATATTCTCGAACACCGAATTGACATCGGAGTTCCATTGCGGCTCGTATGTGAGATATGAACCGGGCGCGTGCATCACCCCGGGCGGGGTATACCAGCCGGTGCCCAGCTCTATGCGATAGGCCCGGGACAGCTCGGTTATGCGTATGTCCCGTTGGGTATATCCGGCCAGCCGTTCCCTGACCTGTGCCCGCGTGACACCGGGGTCAAAGCCGAAATAGGTATGTGGGGATTTGCCGGGATAATTGTTCATCTGGGGCGGATAATAGTAGGCCTCGGGCTTGCCGTTTTTGCCGACCCGGGCGGCGTCCTCAAACCCCGGGTGCAGATGGTGGAAGAGCGGACCCTCGTAATCGAAAAACTTCGAATACATGGGCCAGGTCCCGTAGGTTTCATGGATATAATTCCCGATGAGAGCAGCGCCGAGGGTGTCCACAAAATCCCTGAGGGCAATGCGCGTCTTCCCGTCGATATTCACATAGCTCATACCCTCGTCTTCGGCGGCGTCGGGGCCGTTCATGGCGCTGATTACCGAGGAGAACCACCGCTCCTTGATGGACCCCCGGGCGGTGCCCAGCGGGAAATAATCGTCGGGATGCAGCCGCAGTCGGTGCCCCGCTGAACCGAATCGTCTCGGCACAAATACGGGGGCGAGATTGAGCACGCCTTCCCTTTCATTGAGATACGCAAGCATTTCGTTTTTTTGCATAAATACCTTCCCTTCCTCTCCGTTTTTTTGCCTGTAATTTCCCTTCTGTATCCGTTTGTTTTTTAATTAATGCCATTGCGTTTATTTGTTCTGTCCGTAATAGGCGTCCTTCCCGTGCTTCCGCAGATAATGCCTGTCCAGCAGATAGCCGGGAGCCGGGGTTATAGCTTTGTTGAGTGATTCCGATTTGAGCGCCATTTCGGCTATATTCTCCAGCACCACGGCGTGGTAGACCGACTCCGCGGCATCCCTGCCCCAGGTGAACACACCGTGGGAGCGGACAAGGGCGCCGGGAACCGCCATGGGGTCCAGTTGCGCGAACCGCTCGGCGATGACCAGTCCCGTGTGCTTTTCGTAATCATGCCGGGTCTCCTCCTGTGTGAGCATGCGGGTGCAGGGCACAGGCCCGTAGAAATAATCGGCGTGGGTGGTACCGTAACACGGTATGTCCCGCCCCGCCTGAGCCCAGGCTGTGGCCGACGCCGAGTGGGTATGGGCGACGCCGCCGATATGCGGGAAGGCTTTGTACAGCTCCAGATGGGTGGGCAGGTCGGTGGAGGGGTTGTACGCGCCCTCGACCCTGTTCCCCTCGCGGTCGACAATTACGATATCCTCCGGTTTCATGACGGCGTAATCCACCCCGCTGGGCTTTATGGCGACCAGCCCCCGCTCCCTGTCAACGGCGCTGACATTGCCCCAGGTAAAGATCACCACGCCGTGGGAAACGAGGCTCAGATTTGCCCTGAAGACCTTTTCTTTTAATGCTTTTAATTCTTTGATTATTTCAATCCCTCCGATTGTTCCGATTGTTATGTTATTTTTTGTCTGTATAAACGCGGAACCATTCCCGCGTCTGTCTAATATAATAAAGTAAGCGGCTGATTATTTTGATGCCGCTCAATTATAGCCTTTAACTCTATAACCCATATAATTTACAGAAGGAATGATTTATATATGGATGGCAGAAACAACAGAAACGCAGACAGAAGGGGCGCCATGGTCCCGGTGGGCCGCGACTGGAGGATTGACAACGCGCTGGTCGAGGAGGTGCGCGCCCGCAACGACCGGAACGGATACATACTCGTCTCCTATGCCGCAAGAGGGGCGAACAACATGACCTATATCGAGCTGCTAAGGCTCAACGTCGGGCGCAACACCGTCATCAGAACCCGAAACGGACGGAGACTCGGCCTGCGGGATATACGGCCGGGCATGTTCATTGACACCGAATTCTCCGGCGCCATGACCCGCAGCATACCGCCCCAGGCAAACGCCTACCGCATAACGGCAGATGCCCGGGAGCAAACCACACTGCCCGGCGGCAGACGCACGACAATGGCGCCCATTGTCAGCGTGGACGCGCTCAACAACTCGCTGCTGGTGGGAGACAGGGAGGATGTCAGCGATCAGATACGGCTGACCGTGAGCAGCAATACCCGGATTCTCAACCGCGCCGGCAGACCCATACCCCTGCGTCACCTGTCCCCGGGCCGGTGGGTCCATGTAATCCACGCCGATTTCATGACCATGAGCATCCCACCCCAGACCGCCGCCTACCGCATACAGCTGTTATAATACGTGCCAAAATACCGATATTCCGGCGTACGGCAGAGCAGCCCTTCCCTTTACTGATATTATATCGCCGTTTTTGTAATATTTCAATAGAATTCTGCATATCTCTTATATATCTCCGCAACCCCCGGTTCATGACATTTTATTGCCATTTATTGACACCCGTTGAATATTGCAAAACCCTTGACAATCCTGCGGCGTTGTGGTAAAATCAATTTATTGTACGTTCGGGGCGGACGTACGGTTTTTGATAATCTCTGCCCGTACATAAGGAGCACCGATTAATGACCCTGAAAAACTCGACAAAAATCAAAGCCTTACGTATTCTGCACTCCGATAACGAATACCTCGACTGCATACGGGACCTGAAAGACCACGAAGCTGTCCGGTCAATGAAAGATCTGGCGCAGCACGGCAAATTCAACTGCCTGGAACACAGCATATACGTATCGCTGTGCGCCTACCGAATCTGCAAGCGCCTCGGACTCGATTATCGCTCCGCCGCAAGGGGCGGACTGCTGCACGACTTCTTCCTGTATAACTGGCGTCACGAGAATTCGCATATAGGTTTTCACGCCTTTGTACACCCCCGCTACGCGCTCAAAAACGCCGACGCCATATTTGACCTCAACCGCAAGGAAAAAGACATAATCCTCAAACATATGTGGCCGGTGACCGCCAGGCCTCCCAGATACAAAGAGACCTTCATTGTCAACCTGGCCGACAAATACTGCGCGATTATGGAGCTGTTCAGCTTCAGAATGCGCAAAAACGCCCACAGGCTCCAGAGTATACTGTGCGCGTGATAAAAATAACCGCCGCGCGGACCAAAAATCCGCGCGGTTTTCATATTTATGCGTGATTCAGTCGGCGATGCAAGTCAAAAATTAAAAAGAAAGTTATGTAATTTATTATATACAAAGCCAAAATCACTGTGTCCGCCGGTCTCTCTCTCCAACCGTCTCTTTCGGATCCGTCACAACTGTCACTATGCTTCCAACGAACCAATGAACCATAAAATTCAAACTGGCAGTTTCTCCGCGGCTCTTTCAACATCATCGCCGCGCCACCTCGCAGAAGGCAGGCAGGGAGCTTTAGCAGGCGACTTTTTTATTTATGTAACTTAATTTTTATTCATCCGGACCGCCGAAATGCAGTTTGCCGTTCTCGTATAGGTATTTTATCATGACCACGATAACGGGCAGCACAAACAGGCCGATAAAGCCGAACAGGCGAACTCCCACATACATGCACATAATCATCGCCAGCGGATGCAGGCCGATCTGCTGGCCTACCAGTTTTGGCTCCAGGATATTGCGCAGCACCGTTATGACAACATACAGCACCACCATACCGATGGCAAACGGAATATTGCCCTTGATGAGCTCGATGAGCGCCCAGGGAATGAGCACGGTACCCGTACCCAGCACCGGCAGTATGTCGACCACCGCGATAATGGCGGCAATGAGAATGGAATTCTCCCTGCGCAGTATTGAGAGCCCTATGGTAAGTTCGGCAAAGGTCAGCAGCATGAGCAGCGAATATGCCTTTAAATATTTCAATCCTATGCCGCCGACGAAGATTTTCGCTTCGCTGAGCAGGTTCCGGACCCTTTCGGGGAACAGTTTCCCGATATATTCACCGATTTGATTAAAATCCATGGCGAAATACATGGTTGAGATTATCGCGAATATTATGCTTATTAAGAGATTGGGCAGAGAGGTCAGCGCCGAGGAGGCGAATCCGATTACCCGGGCCGATATCTCCGAAACCACCGTTCCCACCGACTGGGACAGGGAGGCCGACATATCCTCTATCGCCTTTACCATTACCGGGTCGAGCCGGGCAATGAGTTCCTCGATATTGTCGAAGATGGTATTTATCGCCGGTTCGATATTCTCGGCATACATCCGGGGCAGTTTAACAAAACCCTCCCGTATAGCCACAATGAGTTTGAGTCCAAGCCAGGTAAACAGAAAACCGATAATACAATAGGTCAGCACAATCAGAATGACGGCGACCGCCTTTTCGGGGATATGCGTCTTTTTCGAAATCGCATTTATCGCCGGTTTCAATATCACCGCGATAAAGAAACCGATGATAAAGGGCACAAAATACCCCAGCGCGTATTTTACGGTCACATAAATTATTGCGGCAATCAGGGCAAAGTAAACGACGTTGATGATAAAGTTTTTTCTTTGTTCGGCTTTCATCGCATCAGCTCCTAACCGGAATATAGCTTGTACAGATTTATATTATACATCATAATCAAACAAAAATAAACAGAATTTTAAAACTTTTTGTTCCCGGGATATTAACGTTGTGG
>JAQVWU010000102.1 GCA_028709565.1 Eubacteriales bacterium | reverse complement strand
CGGACGTACCAACGGTGCATCAGTTGTCATGCCAATGGCATAGCTGAGTAGCCGCGTACGGGAGTGATAAACGCTGAAAGCATCTAAGCGTGAAGCATGCTTCAAGATAAGATATCCCACAGCACAAAGCTGGTAAGGTCGCTCGTAGACTACGAGCTTGATAGGTCGGAGGTGTACGCACAGTAATGTGTTAAGCTGACCGATACTAATAGACCGAGGGCTTGAACCTTTGCGAGGTCTTCGCGAAGTGTTTGGGTTCGTTGTTCGTTTCGTTAATTCATGTAACCTCCCTTGCTTATTCGGTTTTTAATGGACACTTAAACATTGCCTCTAACAGATAACAGGGCTCGGAACAGATTTCCGGGTCCTTATTTAATTTCGAGCAGATTATTATAAATACATTTACCGCAACAGGCTAACAATATAAATATATAAATGTATATGAAAGACTGACTAAACTTTTACAGATAAGATTGACAATAATACAAAAATGTTGTACTATATTATTATTAATTATTATTCAACAATCGAGTATATATCGAATTGAATAAATAAGCTTTTTTCGGTGAGGAAGCAATGCGTAACATACGGCGTTTAATTTTTTTTATTATTATATCTTTGGCGATAAATTTATGTCTGTTCGGACTGTTTACGGTGAACGGTTACAGCTATATATATAATGCGGGATTACAATTAAACACCCGCATGGTAGATATCTATGATGATGAATTTGATGAATACTTATTCTTTAACAAACAGCTTAATAAAAATATGGTATTTTTGATTGAAAGCGAACCGGACAGTGCGGACAAATCGATTTTTTTTGTAGACTATATTAAATACCTGAATAAAAAAAATAAAATAAAATATATATTTGATGAAATCGGGTATGCTGCCGGTCAGTTAATCAATTTATATCTGCAGACCGGTGACGAAACATTTCTTAACCGTGTCTTTGAATCCGCGCCGGATTCGGATATTTATACATTATACCGAAGATTATATTATATCAAATTATATGAGTATAATAGTATTCTTCCGCAGTCTGACCGAATCAGTTTATTTGGCATTGATACCGAAACCGCCGAAAAAAAACATTCGCTTATATATCTTGATTATCTGCTTAATATAATTCGGGGTAAATCAATGCCGATGAAAATCAATGATATATTATTTGCTAACCGGGATAATGTTGATATGTATTTCGACAATATAAAGATATCGCTTGAACAAAATGAAGCCCTGTATAAAGAATTATTTGTTGAAAATTATTATTTTTTTAATTTGCTTATTGAAAATTATTTTACCGACAAATCGGATTATAATATCAGACTTCAAAGAATGGCTGTCAACTTCATAAAAATATATGATAGGAATATACGCGGTAAGTATTTGGGCGTATTTTCGGACACCATATTTATCGAAAAGATACATTCAATCTATGATAATGTACAAAATAGAATAATTGTTTATAAAATGCACAATTATTTGCTATTCGACGATATCGATAAATACGGTAAAATTTATACGGTAAACAACAAGATTCTGAAATATTTCGTGAATTACCGCGAATTTGTATACAAAATAAACGGTCAAACCATAACAAATTCCCTTAAGTATAACGACGATGCGTTTTTAGTGTTAAATACCAATAACGGAGAAATATAACGGTATGATATATATTGAAGATCACTTTGCTTTACGGGAACAGCTCGACTGTATTATTCCTTTTACATGCATACAAAATGAGGGGGATTTGGTAGTGGAAATATATGCACCGGTTAAAAACATGGTGCAGGAATTCCTTGACCTATATATTAAAGATGCGTTTTCCGATGAAGCCATTAATTATATTGATAACAAATTACAACCGTTTTTAAATGAATGGGGTTATGAATTCAAATCCGATAATATATATGAATGGGAGTATTCATATATAATAGATGATGCGACTATGATAAATTATGAAAAAATACTGCCTGAAACGATATTGTTATATAAAAATCATAACTTTATCAATTTGACCGGAGCTGATATTGATATATACCCGGATAAATGGGAAAATTACAACGAACCTGTGAGTTATGCTACGGTAGTAGATAATCGAATACTGTCAATAGCCGGAGAAAACCCGCATTATTTAACCGACCGCGATATAGAAATTGGAGTGGAAACAGCGACAGAATACCGTGAAAAGGGTTATGCGGCATCAAATACGGCGGCGTTGGCAAAACACCTGGCAGACAAAGGCAAACGTGTTTGGTATAGCTGCAGCCGTTATAATATACCTTCACAAAAAACTGCACAATCGGTCGGGTTCCGTATAGCCGGAAAAAAATACTATTATGCTGCTTATAAAAAGGAAGATTGAATATGGCATTTGACGCATGTTTTCTGGCTGCGGTTGTAAATGAGCTAAACGAAAACCTGATAGGCGCGCGGGTGGAAAAGGTTCAACAACCTGAAAAGGATGAATTGATTCTGTTACTGCACGCTAATCGGCAGAATATAAAGCTGTCAATTTCGGCAAATGCAAGTAATCCCCGGATTAATATAACTTCAATTTCAAAAGAAAACCCCAAAACAGCTCCTATGTTTTGCATGCTTTTACGCAAACATTTAAACGGGGCTAAAATCGCATCAATCACTCAGGTGGATTTTGAACGCGTTATTGTAATAGAATTTAATACCTATGATGAAATGGGGTTCTCAGCTAATAAATATATGTTTGCTGAGATTATGGGCAAATACAGCAATATTATATTTTGTGATCAAAACAAAAAAATTATCAGCGCGATAAAGATAGTTGATTTTACCGTCAGCCAAAAACGTCAGGTTTTACCCGGGATGTTTTACGAATTACCTCCTCCGCAGGATAAACTCAATCCGCTGCATATTACTGAATCGGAGTTTTGCATATTATTTGGCAAAAACCCTGATATACCGTATGAAAAGTTTATCACCGATAATTTTATGGGTATATCATCGCTCACCGCGCGTGAAATGATATATTTATCCGGTAACAATCCGAATAATTTGTGGAGCGGTTTTATCTCCGTTATAAAAAAAATCATTGAAAAAGACTTTAAAGCTTTTCTTATTTACAATATGGAAGGTAAACCTTTGCATTTTAGTTTCATGCCGATTTCCCAATACGGAAGCGCTGTCAAAATACAGCAATTCGACTCGTTTGGACAATTACTTGACGAATATTTTGGAAGCCGTGATAAAATCGGACGTAACAGACAACTCTCCGAAGACATTTCCAGATTGATTTCAAATATAGAAGCGCGACTGATAAGAAAAATAGCGCTGCAGGAAACTGATCTTGCTATGTGTGCCGATAAAGGCAGATATAAACTATACGGGGACATAATAACATCCAATTTATACCGGCTAAAAAAAGGCATGGGACGTGTTGAGCTTGTGAATTATTATAGCGACGATATGGAAACAGTTGAACTTACACTTAATAAAAATAAAACCCCTGTTCAGAATGCGCAGGAGTATTATAAAAAATATAATAAATTTAAAACAAAAGAGCGGGAGCTTACCAAACAAGTCAAATACTCAAAGGACGAACTTGTGTATGTTTATACGGTAAAAGAAGCGCTGAACAAAGCGGAAAACGAAGCTGACATTAATGAAATACGCCGTGAATTGTTTGAGTCGGGTTACGCTTCCCGAATGAAAAACAAAGGCAATAGCATAAACACCCAAAAGAAACCGGCCGCTCAAAAACCCATGGAGTTTAAGACAGACGGTGGGATCAGAATATTATGCGGTAAAAACAATAATCAAAACGACTATATAACGACAAAGTACGCAGGTAAAAACGATTATTGGTTTCATGTCAAGAACGCGCCCGGTTCTCACGTTGTCATGCTGTGCGAAACCGGTGATATCGAACCTTCGGATTCAGATATAACACAGGCAGCTATCATTGCCGCATATTATTCACAACAGCGTGACGGTAACAATGTACCGGTCGATTATACATTGATACGCAATGTAAAAAAACCGGGCGGTTCCAAGCCGGGATTTGTAATTTATACAACCAACAAAACCGCCTATGTTACTCCCGACAAAGAAATCGCCGACAGCTTAAGAATATGACCGGCTATGTTAAACAATGTTAATCATGGCTAACATAATCCGGAATTTTATATGATATAGGGGTAAGTAAATGGATGAGAGATTAAAACGAACCGAATGGTTCCGTCATGACCGTTTCGGAATGTTTATACACTGGGGGCTTTATTCTATACCGGCACGGGGAGAATGGGCCAGAGGTTCCGAACAAATTGATGACAATACATATTATTCATATTTTAACCAATTCGATCCGTATGCATATGACGCGCGTGAATGGGCCAGACTCGCAAAGTCCGCGGGCATGAAATATGCTGTTTTAACAGCAAAACACCATGATGGCTTTTGCCTGTTTGATTCCGCGCTGACTGACTTTAAAGCCACAAATACCCCCGCGGGACGCGACCTGGTGCGCGAGTATACAGACGCCTTCCGTGCGGAAGGTCTCAAAGTCGGTTTGTATTATTCGCTTATCGATTGGAACCATCCTGCATATCCGGCATATCAGCACCATTCGCATCCTCATAGAAATAATGAAAACTATAAAAACCGCCGACCATTTACTGAATATATAGATTATATGCACAACCAGGTTAAAGAATTGTGCACCGGTTACGGTAAAATCGATATCATGTGGTTCGATTTTTCATATGGCGATATGTGCGGTGAAAAATGGGAAGCGACGAAATTAATTAATATGATACGCAAATATCAACCTGATATAATTACCGATAACCGCCTCGAGGTGAGCGGGGAAGGGTTTGGTTCGCTTGCCACCGAAAATCCGCTAATTTATTCGGGGGATTTTGTTTCACCGGAATGTATCATTCCGCCTGAAGGCATTGTAAATACCGCGGGCTGCGCTATACCATGGGAGGCATGTATAACATTAAATGACAACTGGGGCTGGGCACCCTCCGATAACAACTATAAAGATGAGAGTGTTGTAATACGCAAACTGGTAGAATGTGTGTCAAAGGGGGGAAATCTTCTGTTGAATGTAGGCCCTGACGCGACAGGACGCATACCCGAGCAGTCACGGAATATTTTAACCAATGTCGGAAGATGGATGGATGGACACAGCCAAGCTATATACGGCGCCGGAAAAAGTGACTATACAAAACCGGAGTGGGGTCGTTACACCCAATGCGGTGATACGGTGTATGCCTGTGTAATGGATTTTCCCGTAGGACCGCTCGCGCTGCCCGGGATTCCCGCGGAAAAAATAGATTATTGCCGTCTGTTTCCAGGCGGCAGCGAATTGAAATTATACAATGACTGGCGCACATCAAATTATGCCGGTATTGCATATGTAAATATACCGCGATATGATATGTATAATAAAATATATACTGTCATAAAGATAAAACTGAAACAATAAACGGAAATAAAAAGGGAGCATTAATAAGCTCCCTTTATTATTGTGGGTTTTTACAAACACAAACTATTAATATAAAATATATATATTATCCATCAATATAATTTGTAAATATGATATTATATTGTCGAGTAAATATCTTGTTTAATATTTAGCGATATGTTATTAACAATGAACAGTGATAGAAATGATAGAAATGATAGAAAGGATAATATCTATGAATATGAAATCTATATTTATAACGTTTCTTTTATCCGCTTTGTTGATTATATTGATGGCAGGCTGCGCCGAAACACTTTCCGAGGATTTTGACATGGTTGCAGACCAGGGAAATAAACCTGTTGAACAGACAATCGAAGACAGCAAATACAGCGACGACCTTCCCGCGGAAGATTATGAATGTTTTAACTATCAGATTTATACGCGGGAAAATACGACACACTATAAAATGTTTATAACCGAGCAAAACGGAGAAGTTATAAATGACGCACTATATTTACGAAACAATATCGTTGCCGAGAGGTTTAATATTGTATTTTCGGAGGACACATATACAGATGAAACCCGCGCACGCGCAGTGATTATGGCAGCCGACGATTCCTATTCCATTATGAATGTGCGTTGTTCGGCGTCAAATACTTTGGTAACCGAAAATCTTATTTATGGTGTGAATCAGCTTCCATATATTAACCTTAACAAGGGGTATTGGGACAGTGAACTGACGGAAACACTTGCGATAGGCGGAAAATCGTATTTTGCGATTGGCGCAACCAATCTTTCTACATACGACTTTATGGCTATAATGTTGTTTAATAAACAAATGATTGTCGATTACAGTCTGGAAAGTCTCTATGATCTGGTCAATAACGGAAAATGGACGCTTGATAAATTCGGTGAGATGGGAGCGGCTGTTATTAACGATTTAAACGGGGACGGCAAGATGGATACCAACGATCAATTTGGTTTACTGGGCGTTGCAAAATATACACAGGTATCTCTGTTAACGTCATCGGATGCTATGATGATTAAAATGGTCGGAGGATATCCTGTATTTGAGATGCATGCAGATGAACATCTGATCGACGCGTTTAACAAAATATTCAATGTTTGCACCGATAATAATTCATGGTACAAGACCAGCGACGGTTCAAATGAAGGTACAGTCTATGTCGATATGTTCCGTGAAAACAAAGGATTGTTTTTATGTACTATATTTTACTATATAGATATTTTGAGAGATATGGAAACCGAATTTGGCATTATTCCTTTCCCAAAATATGATGAAGCGCAGGATCGGTACCGTAATCGCATTACATTTTACGATACCTTTGTTGTGCCGATTACCGCGACGGATCTGGAACGGACATCAATTATAATAGAAGCGCTGACCTGTGAATCGATGAATATAGTCACTCCCGCATATTATGAAATTGCATTGAAAACCAAATATACGCGTGATGACGAATCACAAAAGATGATTGATTTAATAATGGCAAATCGGGTGCTGGATTTGGGAGACACTGTTTATGTCGGTTTAATACGTGATAATTGGCTGACAAATATGTTTATAAATAATCAGCGTGATATTGTTTCATCCGCGTCAAAAAATGAAAAGTCCATTAATAACGCGCTAGAAAAAATGATTAATCTGTATGATTTGCTTGACTATTGATGTGTTTTAATCTTCCTATAACTTCAAGAGCCATACGGGAATTGTGGTAAGGACATTTCCATTCATCCGCTTTGAAGCCGTTTTTGGCTTCAGGTGTAAAATCCAGACCTGAGTGATACCATTCGCCGTATTCATGGTCGATAATATTATGGTCAATATAATCAAATATGCCATAAGCTGCGTCGAGATAACGTTCTTCACCGCATGACTGCCATGCATTCAAAAAACCCACGACCGCTTCCGCCTGGACCCACCATATTTTACGATTGTGTATCGCTTTCCCGTTAATTGCTTCATCTGCCAGCGCACCGCAATTTTCATCCAGACCTTCCGTAAGTACCGATTCGGCAACATCAGCGGCGCATATCGCGCAATCCTCATACAGAGACGGAAAGCGCGAAATGTCAGCTGAATTGGCGCGTAAAACTGCCGCCGCTTCTGTCAGCAACCATGAAAACTCTATATCATGTCCGTATGATACTGTGTTTGACTGCGATATACCTTCGGCATTAAAAAACATATTTTGATGCCGAGTGTTTTTGTTATAAACAGTTTCAAGAAAAAGTATTATGATATTTATAAGCGAAGTTTCTGTTTGTTTATCACCGCAAATACGATAGTAATTAGTGATTGCCTCAAGAACATGTAAATGCGTATTCATGGACAGCTTTAAACCGTTCGGTTTATTCTGATATGGAGTCTCAGTATAGAGATTACCGAGACGGCAAAACTTATCGATAAAGTAAAACATCAGCCCGGCGTATCGGTAAGCGTGCGCATTGTCTGCAGCCATGGCATACTCGGATAAAGCATACAGTAAAAAGGCCTGACTGTATGTATGCATATTACCCACAGCTTCACGAACGCTTCCATCGGCGTTGAGAAGCCAATATCCGCCGTTGTTCTCCGGTTCTTTTGTCAAAAAATACTCGACTATATAATTAAACGCACGGTCAGCAGCTTTTATATAAGACAGACAATCAAAAACGCGATATGAGGCAGAAAAGGTCCATAATATACGGGCGTTTAAAACAAGCGCTTTAGGAGCTTCCGAAATACCGGACCCATCGCGGTTAATACGTCCATAGAAACCCCCGTTGTTATCATCCGGAGCGTATTTCAACCAAAATGGGAGTATGCCAGACAGTAAATCATGCTGTACCTTATCATGCAGGTGTTTGATTTTATCACCAGAATTCATGTTATCTCCGTTTCCCGGTATCTGATTTTTCCGGTCAGAATATTTCTGTCATCGGTATTTCGCGACAGTTATGCTTATCGATATATAATGTTTTAATTTCATAAGGTTTAAATGATGTGTTGACAACGGTATCGAGCAGGGGCAGTGGAAGAGAACAATCGGTTTCCAACCCGTCGGTCTCATAAGCGCGTATAACAATACCGTTTTGGTCTTCTGACAGTTTTATTATCGATATGATAATATTATCCGAGTCAGCAGAGGCACCGGTGTATTTTTGAGGCAGACTG
>JAQVWU010000101.1 GCA_028709565.1 Eubacteriales bacterium | reverse complement strand
GCCCAGATCGATGTCCACGAGCAGAACAGTGTTGTTAATAAACTTATCGTAATATACATATTGGTATGTATCGGAAACGCCGGCAACGCTGCCGATGTTCCATGTGCCCAGGGTGGTCTGCCTGTCGGCGGTCAGCGAGAGTATCTTTTCATAGACGTTGACCTTGCGTTCGGTCAGCTCCGACAGGGTCAGGTTGTCTTCGCTGTCCTTTACAATCCATTTCTCGCCGGAACCGGAGAACATGGCCTCAAATACCGCGGGGGAGACGCCGAAACCGTACTGGTCCAGGCCGTCGCGTTTGCCGTCGCCGTTGAGGTCGGCATACAGGCCGACGCTCAGTATCTCCAGCATCTTATCTATGGTCCATTTGCCGTCCCTCACCGTTTGATATAAATCGTTCATTGAGATGTTATAGCTGTCCGAGAGAGACCGGTTCACCCCGAAAAGGTGGGTGAACACCGAAACCGAGGTGCTCAGATCGCCCATGATGCCGAACAGCCTGCACCCGAGGGTAAAATCCCGCACGACATTCTGATCCCAGTAGCGCTTATCCAGGTCCATGTGGGGTATGCGGTTCAGATCATAAAAGGTGCCGTTTATGGCCTGGGTAAAGAAATTGTCGACTTTGAGCCAGACCGCCTGATAGGCGTCGTCCCCCGATGTCACGGCGTTGGATATGGTCTTTTCGGCGTTGGGGTCCTTGACATCGGCTATGACAACGCCGTATCGCTCTTCTATCGCCCGGTTGCGTTCATAAACCGCGTCATTGATATTGTCGCCGGTAACCTCGTCGGTATTGATGTCATACAGATGCCGAAAGCAGGGGTCGTTCTGCACAAGAAAGGTAAATATGACGCCGTCAAAATGCGCGTCGGGCAGTTCGGCGATAAAGCTCATATCGGCGTTCTCCGCCCCGTCACCCGATTCCGCCGCGCGGGTATCATCGGCGGCATTCCCCTTCGGCGAGGCGCAGGAGACAGCGGACATGAGGACCGCAATTATCAGAAACAGTGAAATTATGTTCTTCATTTTCTTCATAAGACCTCCTCAGGTAATAATAATAATAATATAAATATCTGATTCCGGTAATATTATAAATTAAATCTATCTTATCATGTTGCTTGCTCAATTGCAAGGATAAATTTCTATTGACAAGGGCAAAATTTACTGATATGCTGACAGCACGGAGGTGTAAAGGTGAATATATTGCATTTAAAATACGCGGCGGAAATAGAAAAAACCGGCTCGCTCAACAAAGCGGCCGAGAATTTATATAGGGGTCAGCCGAACCTGAGCCGCGCCATAAAAGAACTGGAATCGGGCCTGGGCATTACCGTATTCGCGCGATCTTCCAGGGGCATGGTGCCCACCGCCGAGGGCGCGGAGTTCCTCGGATACGCGAAAAAGATATTATCGCAGATTGATAAGCTGGAGGACATGTACAGCTCCGATAAGCCGCGCAAACGGTCCTTCTCGGTTTCGGTGCCCCGGGCCAGCTATATCGCCGAAGCCTTCACGCAGTTTACAAAGCATATCGACAAGACCGACCCGGTTGAAATCTTTTATAAAGAAACCAACGCGATGCGGGCGGTCAATAATATACTGGAATCCGACTATCTGCTCGGTATTATACGCTATGCCGAGAATTACGATAAGCACTTCAGAGACATGCTGGAGAAAAAAGGGCTGGCCTATGAGACGGTCGCCGAATTTACCTATGTTTTGATTATGAGCGGCAGCCATCCCCTGGCAGCCGACGCCGATATACGCTATGCCGACCTCAGGCCCTATACCGAAATCGCCCACGCAGACCCCGCCGTCCCCTCCCTGCCCTTTTCGGCTGTGGTAAAAGAGGAACTGCCGGACGACATTGAACGGCGCATATTCGTCTTTGAGCGGGCAAGCCAGTTCGAGCTGCTGGCCGAGAACACCGATACCTTCATGTGGGTGTCCCCGGTGCCGCAAAAACTCCTCGGCCGTTACGGTCTGGTCCAAAAACTCTGCGACGATAACAGCCGCGTATACAGGGATGTGCTGATTTACAAAAAAGACTATACGCTGTCCGAATTGGATAAAATTTTTATCACAGAGCTGTGTGAGGCCAAGCGGAAATATTTGTGAGCCGATTCATATAGAGCCACGGTCATTAATAGAAAATAAGGCTATGTCAAGCCTTATGAAAGAATATCTAAAGATAAAAAAGGAGGACTGCTGTGGGTATTGGTTATGCTTGCCTTACTGTTGGTGTTCCTGGGACAAAGATAAGAAATTGCTTATTGAAAAATGCTAATCCTGAAATTTTAACAACGTTAATTCAATCAAACTTGGAAGCATTAGATTCTATATTAGACTATAACATAAAGAATGACATTAAGCTTTTTCGTATCAGCTCAGATATCATACCCTTTGGTTCACATCCAGTGAATACGGTAAAATGGTGGGAAATATATCGTGATAAACTAAATGAACTTGGGCGTAAAGCAATAAAAAATTGTATACGCCTTTCAATGCACCCAGGCCAATATACTGTACTAAATTCTCCGGATAAAGCGGTGGTAGAGCGAGCAATAGCAGATTTGAAATATCATGCGCAATTTTTGGACGCACTGGGTTTAGGACAAGAGCAAAAAATAATTCTCCACATAGGCGGGATATACGGAGATAAGATTTCCACCCTCAAACGATTCATCAGGCAATACCGGTGTTTGGAAGAAAACATCCGGCAGCGACTGGTGATTGAAAATGATGACCGTCAGTATAATATATTAGACGTTATTTCTATTGGAGAAAGTGAAGGTATTCCCGTTGTATTTGACAATCTTCATCATCAAGTGAATCCCAACGATAAGTATTCGGAGATTGAATGGATTGATGCATGCAGAAAAACATGGAAACAGGCGGACGGTCTTCAAAAGTTACATTATTCGCAGCAGAATGTTGGAAAAAGGATGGGTTCTCATTCTAACACTTTGGATGTCGATGTTTTTTTGCAGTTTTATAAACAACTTTCCAGGCAAGATCCGGATATTATGGTGGAAGTAAAAGACAAAAATTTGTCTGCAATAAAATGTATCAATACAATTGCTTCGCCCAGAATCCAACGGTTGGAAAATGAATGGAGGCGATATAAGTATTTGGTTCTGGAACATTCTCCGAAAGGATACAAAGAGATACGGCAACTATTGAGGGACAAGAGTGTATATCCTGTTGGAGAGTTTTACAAACTGATTGATGACGCACTGATGAGTCCGGTCAAGCCCGGAAATGCAGTAAATGCCGCCCAGCATGTATGGGGTTATTTTAAAGATTCATCTGATAAGCGTACAAGTGTAAGATTTGAAAAGATCCTTGATAAAGTAAGTACTGGAGAATCAACAATTCGGGCGAAGCGCTTACTTTGGAAACTCGTGGAGGAACACCAACAACAGTATTTAATGGATTCCCTCTACTTTATGAAATTGTTATAATCAAGGAAACGATTAAAGTAACAAAAACATATTAAAACTTGTAATGATTATAAAAAAGAATTCTCCATATTACAAGAATGCTATAAATCATATATCCACGCTTTTCCGGATTTCCTGCATCCTCAATACTGCGTGGATTATTGCTTTCTCATATGTTCAGGTTGAGCTATCCGTATTATTGATTTTTGGATTTGTAATTACACTATCTATGATTTGCCTGAATCTATTGAAGGTTAACGATGGAAAGCATTGGCTGCTTCCGCTGAGCTTTGGAATTTATACCGGTTGGTTATTCATAGCTACTGTTGTCAACACAGCTGCTATGCTTGTTAAACTGCAATGGCACGGTTTTGGGATTGCTGATGATATCTGGGCGATTATTATCTTGATCGTTGCAATTGCTTTGGTCATTGTTGTACTCTTGAGAATTAAAAATGCAGCGTTTTCTATTCCTATTGCATGAGCTTATTTCGGAATATATCAATTTTTAATCGCACCGGAAGGGTTCAAGGGGCAGTATGGTCTTCTGCAAATCATAGTTCTTGCAGGTATGAGTGTTTTGATAGCTTTGGCGGCAATCAAATTCTTTCGAAACCACCTTTCAGTAATTCCTAAAACTCAAAATTAGAATGTAGGTATAACTTAATTATATATGACATAAGTTTTTATAAGCGATAAAGACTTATGTCATATATGGGAGACTGACAATGAGAAATACATGTGCTTTTACAACCATTAGAATATTCATATACACATTAATGCTTGGAATTGTTGCATTTTTTTCGCATTTTGCATATGAACTTAGCGGTATGAATCCAATTGTAGGATTGTTTAATCCTGTAAATGAAAGTGTATGGGAACATCTGAAATTTATGTTCTTTCCATTTCTATTATGGTGGATAGCCATATATAAAATAAACAACATAAAATGTAAAACAACATTGAATACATGGATTGTATCCGCATCAATTTCTTTAGTTGCAGCACCTGTATCAGTTGTGTTGCTTTTTTACAGTTATACAGGTGCTTTTGGTATCGAATCGGTGTTTGTTGATATGCTTCTGGCGTTTATATGTTATTTTATCGCATTAAGTATCGCATCTCATTTTCTTAAATATTCAACGCCTGATAAGTGGGCAACTTTTATAGCTGTTATTATCATTGTAATAATATTTTTTTTGTTTGTTGTATTTACAATTAACCCGCCGGAATTGCCAATTTTCTATGATAACAACAACTAAAATGTATCAGCAAATTTATCTTGTATGCGGACGGTACAGAGAAAGGCATTAATTGTACTGAGTTTTGTCTGCTTATCGGTCATTTCTTCGGTAACCGCAGTATGGCGAGCCTTAGCAAGGTCGAAGCGGTCGACCAGTCCGTTGTATCACTCTTGGAATAATTGTGTAGCAACATAAGTTAAAAAAGTACCGCACTAAAGGTTTTATCCTTCAGTGCGGTTTTTACTGTTTCGAGCCTCCGCTTGAAGAGAGTCAGTCAATAATTTATTATTTTCGTAAATCCCTAAGTTGAACTCCCTTTTGCGGGCGTCTTTTTTTATTAATTTATATCGATCAGGGTTATATCGATAAGTACATTACCGATATATCAAACAAGCAATTCCCGAAAGGCGAAAAACGTGTTATAATTAATACAAACAAAGGAGGTGTGTCATCATGAACGGTGTAATTGTACCCAAAGCCACCCTGGGCCGGCTGCCGATATATCTGCGGTATCTCAAGTCCATCAGAGCGGACAGCAAAAACATCTCCGCTACCGGTATCGCAAAGGCGCTGGGATACGGAGAGGTGCAGGTACGCAAGGATCTGGGGGCCGTGAGCGGCAAGGGGAAGCCGAAGGTCGGCTACGATACCGACGATTTGATCGAGCGGCTGGATGCCTATCTCGGCCTGAACAAAAGCGAACAGGCAATAATCGTTGGCGCCGGCAAACTGGGGCGCGCCCTGCTGGACTACAACGGCTTTTCCGACTTCGGTCTTGACATAGCGGCGGCTTTTGATACCGGCGATACAACGCAGATATCCGAATCGGGCAAACCGATATACCCCATGGAAGAATTCGATAATTTCTGTTATCGGCACGCAATCAGAATCGGCATTATTACAGTCCCGCGGGACGCGGCTCAGGGTGTGTGCGACCTGATGGTGAAAAATAATATTTCCGCCGTCTGGAGTTTTGCGCCGGGTATACTCAGTGTGCCGGACCATGTCGTACTCAGACAGGAAAATCTCGCTTTATCCCTGGCATATCTTACAAAACAGATATAGGCAAATATAAGCAAATATAAATTAACTCATCACGGAAAGAGGTAACAGGATGAAAACAAAAACATATGAATTTGTTGACAGCGTAGAAGCCCTGGAGGCCCGCTTTGAGGACGTTAGGAAGGCCCAGGCCGAATACGCGTCCTTTACCCAGGAACGGGTTGACAGCATCTTCCGGGCCGCTGCCATCGCCGCAAACCGGGCGCGCATTCCCCTCGCCAGACTGGCGGTAGAGGAAACCGGCATGGGCGTCATCGAAGATAAAGTAATAAAGAATCATTACGCGTCCGAATATATATACAATAAATATAAAGACGAAAAGACCTGCGGTGTTATCGAAGAGGACAAAGCCTTCGGCATAAAAAAGATTGCCGAACCGGTCGGCGTGATTGCCGCGCTGATTCCCACGACAAACCCTACCTCAACCGCAATCTTTAAAGCGCTGATTGCCCTGAAAACCCGCAACGCTATAATAATCAGCCCCCATCCCCGCGCCAAAAAATGCACCATTGCCGCCGCGCAGGTGGTACTGGACGCCGCCGTTGCCGCCGGGGCCCCCGCCGGCATCATCGGCTGGATTGACAAGCCCTCGCTGGATATGACCAATCTGGTCATGCGGGAATCCAATCTCATACTGGCCACCGGAGGTCCGGGCATGGTGAAGTCCGCCTATTCGTCGGGCAAACCGGCAATCGGCGTCGGCGCCGGCAATACCCCCGCCATCATCACCGAATCGGCCGATATTATACAGGCCGTCAATTCGATTATCCATTCCAAGACCTTTGACAACGGCATGATCTGCGCCTCCGAACAGGCGGTTATCGTTGCCGACGGTATATATGACGCGGTCAAAGCCGAATTTACCGCGAGGGGATGCTATTTTCTTAATCCCGAAGAGACCCAGAAGGTCAGAAAAACAATTATCATAAACGGTTCACTCAACGCCAGGATCGTAGGCCAGTCGGCGGAGATTATTGCGGAGCTTGCGGGGGTAACGGCACCTGCCGGGACCAAGATTCTCATAGGCGAGGTGGAAAGCGTGGACCTGTCCGAGGAATTCGCCCATGAAAAGCTGTCCCCGGTGCTTGCCATGTATCGCGCCAAAGACATCGACGAAGCATTTTCCAAGGCGGAACAGCTCATAAAAGACGGCGGTTATGGTCATACCTCGTCCATCTATATCAATACGCAAACCGAGGCGGCAAAGCTGGATCAATTCGCCGACCGCATGAAGACCGGCCGCATTCTGATCAACACCCCCTCCTCCCACGGCGGTATCGGCGACCTGTACAACTTCAGGCTTGACCCCTCCCTTACCCTGGGCTGCGGTTCATGGGGCGGAAACAGTGTTTCCGAAAACGTCGGTGTTAAGCACCTGATCAATATCAAGACGGTTGCCGAGAGGAGAGAAAACATGTTGTGGTTCCGCGCCCCCGAGAAGATTTATATGAAAAAGGGCTGCCTGCCCGTCGCCCTGGATGAACTGAAAATGGTCATGGGCAAAAAGAAGGCCTTTATCGTTACAGACACCTATTTATACCAAAACGGATTTACAAAACCCGTTACCGATAAACTCGACGCAATGGGTATTGTCCATACCACCTTCTTCAACGTGGAGCCCGACCCCACGCTGGCCTGCGCCAAAGAGGGCGCCGCCCATATGACGGCCTTCGGCCCCGACGTTATCATTGCCCTGGGCGGCGGCTCGGCTATGGACGCGGCCAAGATTATGTGGGTGATGTACGAACATCCCGATGTCGATTTTATGGACATGGCTATGCGTTTCATGGACATCCGCAAGCGGGTCTATACATTCCCCAAGATGGGCGAAAAGGCCTATTTCATCTGCGTCCCCACCACCGCCGGCACCGGCTCGGAGGTCACTCCGTTCGCCGTTATCACCGACGAGGCAACCGGGGTCAAGTATCCGCTGGCCGATTATGAACTCATGCCCGATATGGCCATTATAGACGCCGACCTCCATATGACCGCCCCCCGCGGACTCACCGCCGCCTCGGGCATCGACGCCGTCACCCATGCCCTTGAGGCCTACGCTTCCATGATGGCGACCGACTATACCGACAGCCTCGCCAAGCAGTCCCTCAAAATGGTGTTCGAATATCTGCCCCGCGCCTATGACAACGGCAGCGATATCGAAGCCCGCGAGAAGATGGCAAACGCAGCCACCATGGCCGGCATGGCTTTTGCCAACGCCTTCCTCGGCGTCTGCCACTCCATGGCTCACAAACTGGGCGCCTTCCACAACCTGCCTCACGGTGTGGCAAACGCCCTCATGATCAACGAGGTTATCCGCTTCAACGCGTCGGAAACACCGGTCAAGATGGGGACATTTTCGCAGTATGACCATCCCCATACCCTCGCGCGCTACGCCGAGATTGCCGACACCCTCGGCATTGCCGGAGCGAACGACGAAGAAAAACTTGAAAATTTAATAAACGCCATAAACAAACTCAAGACCGCCGTCGGCATCAAGCCGGCAATCAAAGACTATGTGCCGGACGAAGAGGTGTTTATAAACAGCGTTGACGCCATGACCGAGCAGGCCTTTGACGACCAGTGCACGGGCGCCAATCCCCGTTATCCGCTCATGAGCGAAATAAAACAGATGTATCTCAACGCCTACTACGGCACAACAGATGAGCAAATATAAAGTGAGTAAAATCGAGGAAATTGAGAAAAGAGGAAAAATCAATGAAACTTGACAGAATAATAGCGGTCAGGACCAATAAAACGGTATACGCGGACGGCGCCGACTGCATCAAAGTATTTGATTCCGATTATTCCAAAGCCGATGTGTTAAACGAGGCGCTCAATCATGCGCGTGTGGAGGAAACCGGGCTGACCATTCCGAAAATCAGG
>JAQVWU010000100.1 GCA_028709565.1 Eubacteriales bacterium | reverse complement strand
AATTCGAAATGCCAGTGCGGTCTCGGTTGTTTCACCGGATTTTGAAATAACATTAATGCAGACGTCTTTATCTCTGCAGATTTCTATCAATTCATTGATCGCGGTTGGGCTTATGGAGTTACCGGTAAAATATATATCGGGGGTGTCTTTATCCATCGCATTATAGTTGGGAGATTTTATGAAATCAATGGCAGCCCTCGCACCCAGATATGAACCGCCGATGCCGACGACCAAAAACACATCGCAAAGACTGCGGGTCTTTAACGCAGTATTTTTTATACGCATGAATTCGTCTTTGTCATAATCCGAGGGCAGTGTCCACCATCCGAGAGGCGTTAACTCCTTTTTCAAATTATCAATTATTTCTCTTTTTTCTGAAATGAGATCGGATTTATCATCCGATTCCTGATAGTTTTCTATATCTTTTTCCGCTGATTTTATAGCGGCCAGTAATTCCGGGTTTTTTTTGTACCTTTCCTGTATTTTTGCATGCGCGTTATAAACATTCTGTGTGATTGCCTCTATCTCATCGCTGGATATAAAATCATCGAGGAGTTTATCGATTAATACGACTGACATTTAGATCTCCTTGTTTTTAGCAAATTATCGCATAATAAAAAACGCGGGAATTTTGCTTTTTATCGGCTTAATATTTAATAAAAGATAAAACCACCTATATTATAATATATCTAATATCATATTTCAATACGATATTTTTTAAAATTTACTCAAATCATAAGATATTTTAATAATAATTTTTGAAGTAATCCGAAATAGCCGATTCTGCCGATATCCTCGCCGGCAGTTATGTCAATCTCTCCGATTTTAACCCCTTCTTTTGTATATTCTATTTTGCCTACCAAATCACCGCGATGAACGGGTGCGGCAATACTTTCATCGAGTATTATTTTTGTTTCTATCTCTTTACCCGATCCCCGTTCCAATACCATATTAAATTCGCCGTATTCAGTTGCGCAATTTGATTTAACTCCTCCGATCACCCTGATATCACCGGCATTACCGGCATTTTTGTTTATATACATATAGTTGGCAAATCCGTAATCGAGCAGTTTTTTAGCAATTTCATTTCGTGTATCCCGGGTCGGAGAAGCCATCACCACCGCAATCAATTGCATATCGTTACGTATTGCCGTTGCCGAAATGCAAAATTTCGCTTTTGAGGTTGAACCGGTTTTTAAACCATTTGCGCCGCTGTAAAATCTGATCAATCTGTTTGTATTGGTTAACGTAAAGTCTCCGTTGCGGATTGAATCCATCCATATGGAACTATACTCAAGTATTTTAGGATAACGTAATAATTCCGCTGACATGATGGCTATATCACGCGCGGTCGTAAGATGCTTTTCGGTTGTATCATCCAACCCGTTAGTGTTTTCAAAAAAGGTATTAACCATGCCCAATTGAGCGGCGCGTTCGTTCATTATTTCAACAAAAGATTCTTCACTGCCGGAAATAGATTCAGCTAGAGCGACCGACGCATCATTGGCGGAAGAGACAACGACGGATTTCAACAGATCTTCTACCGTTATTTCCTCCCCCGGCGCCAAATAAACCTGGGAGCCGCCCATAGACGCCGCGTTTTCACTTACCTGCACAACATCGTCAAGCTTGATTCTGCCGGTGTCTATCGCCTCCATGACCAGCAGCATCGTCATGATTTTTGTCACGGAAGCCGGATGAAGTTTTTCATCCGCGTTGTCTTCATATAATATCTTGCCGGTAACCGCTTCCATTAAAAAAACACTTTTCGCGTTAAAATCGAAATCATATGCCGATACAGGTTGACCGAAGATTAATATTAAAGCTATTATTAATGAAATTGCCGTCACCAGAGAAGTGTTTTTGATAAAATTCCTCATTTACATTCACCGCCTGAAATTATAATTATTATAAATTATGCCGTGAATGTCCGCTTTATGCGTGTATGACAATTTTGAGTTTATAAAAAAATAAAGAAACATAAACTTAATATGCTTCTTTATTTTTTATTATTATGCTTCGGTTTCTTCGGCTGCAACTTCCTCAGTGGTCTCTTCATCGTCATGTTCACCGAACAATTCCCATTCGGACTTATACGGGACAGACTTCATTGTTGCGGGGGGATCGTCACCGGGGTCACTTGAATAGAAAATATATTCTATCTTATCACCGTCGGCAATAACATTTGATGAAGCTTTACCTGTTGTCGGTTCTACACCGTTTATGGTATACATCCAATAGTATGTTATTCCTTCAATTTCGGTGTCATAATAATTTTTCACTTTTGATATCGAGTTGCCGTTTGAGTCCAGAGTAATATCTAACTCATATGTTGCGATAGCTTCTCTTACAGCATCAATTACTGTAGGGTTTTCTGTATTTACCTTTACTTCACTGCTGAATATTCTATCATCGCCGGCTCTGATAATCAGGTTTACAGAAATTTGGGTCGAATCGGTAACACATGAACTGAATACACCAAGTGTAAAAATCATCACAAGTGAAAATAATAATATTTTTTTATAATTCACAGTTGTACCTCCTTTATTTTATACATGAAGTATAATAAAATAAGCCTCTCCTTTCAAGCATAAATAATGAATATTCCATTAATGAACTATTAAACCGTTTGTTAGTCCGGGATTTGCGGCGTTTATGTATTTATTGTTCAGTTTGCCAGCATTATACTGAAATTTAAAAACAACAAATATATCAGCCATATTATATAGATGACCATGGCTGCAGCGGAGATATAAAAGATGCGGCTGTAATATTTCAACGTAAATATTGAAAGAGCAATCATAATCATGATATTCAGGAACGCAAAGAAAAACGCATAAGCGGCAAAGAACAACGGACTCCAGATTACATTGAACACCATCATTACAACAAACAACAATAATCCTTTATATTTGTCCGAATCGCGAAACCCTTCCCTGCTGCACATAACAGCTCCTGTCGCGCCGCCGATGAGTATATACATTAATGTCCATATAACCGGGAAGATGAAACGCGGAGGTGCCCATAACGGCAAATTGATAAAGTTATAAATTCGACTTCTGCCGCCGAGTATATAGGTTAATACCGAACTGGCTACGCCGCATAACAGAATTATGACAGCGCCTATTTTTATCGCTCCTTTATTTACACGGCGCCAATCAGATTTAATATGGCATAAAAAACCGTTTCGCATAAAAATCACCCCATAAAATATATATGAGGCAATTTATTATAAAATTCATAACCGGCAGTCTTATTTTTTATTCATTCGATATTTTCAGTATTTTCGATTTCTTCCAGTTCTTTAGCCGTATCGTCCGGCATTTCATCTTCATAAATAATTTCTTCGGCAGTTTCCTCCTCAGGCAGGTTATAATGTGAGCGGCAAAAATGATTAAATTGTGTGTCATAACTGCTCACACCCGCATAAACGCCAAAAGGAATTGTATTGATAAAAAACGGTTCATTATAAGCCGTTCCCGGTTCCACATTATCCGGCAGTGAACGGTATACATATTGCGCGTCCACTACAATAATCTGTCTGGGGAAATTTCTGTCCGGCACTTTAATAAGACTGTAATAACCGATATTTTCCGCCGGACAGTCAGCCCCCGCCACACCTGACGTAATCTTATCAAATCTTACCATTATATGGCGGTCACATTTTTCTATCGGTACGGTTGAAACAGTGAAATATCCTGTCTCGGCACGATTTCCTCTGGGATCATATCTGCAGGCGTCCGACATCAGCTTACCGGAGTCTTTGCAATATGTCGCCGTGACAATACCGTTCGGTAAATTAAACGATTTCGGTATCGTTTCTTCTGTAGTGTTTTCGAATAATTTATTATGCAAGATTGTCATTATATCGTCCCATATGGTTATTGCCGGACTAACGGTTGCCGAGAATCCGTTCAAACTCCGCGGCATTGCATAACCGAACCAAACACCGCCGACATAATAAGGGGTATATCCCATAAACCACCGGTCGTTATCATCGGTGGTAGTACCTGTCTTGCCGGCAACATTAACATACGAATCCAGTGTTATCGCGGCAGCGGTGCCGTTTTCCACAACATTCTGCAGCATTTTAGTCATAATAGAGGCATTCTGTTCACTCATAACAACGGCGGATTCGGAATCATTATTCAGTATAACATTGTTCTCACTGTCAAGTATCTTCAAAACAATACGCGGTTTACTATAAACACCGTCATTGGCAAGCATTGCGTATGCGGCGGTCATTTCAAGTACCGTTACGCCGTAATTCATCCCCCCCAGTCCGAGGGCCGAGTAATCCATGTCCGTAATACCGATTCCTCCGGGTAATTGTCTGTATTCAATTAAACTGTCCATGTGCAGTTTGTTTTTGAGAAAGTCAAAAGAGCTTTCCGGAGTCAGCTTTTCAAGAACCTTAATTGATATAGTATTGACCGAGCGGCGAACGGCGTCGCTGACGGTTGTCAAGCCTTTATATGTGTCCGGGTAATTACGGGGATAACCGTGACTATTAGTATAATTCTCAATGGTACCGGATGATATATTATAAACAGGATTGCCGAAATTCACCGGTGTATCGTCAAATACACTGCCGTAATTGATAATGCCGTATTCAAGGGCGGGTGCATATACCGAAAGAGGTTTTATTGATGAGCCGGGTGAACGTTTTGTCTGCGTTGCGTAATTTAAAATACGGTTGCCTGTCTTTTCTCCTCTTCCGCCTACAATAGCTAAAACATCTCCGGTGGCGGGATCCATTATAACCATGGAAGCTTCGGGTTGTATGGGCGATGTATCGACAGCCGCGAAATTCGATGGATCCAGAAAGTACTCTTCAAGCGTGGATTGTACAGCCGGATCCATTGCCGTATAAATTTGGTAACCTGCCGTATATATCAGCCTTGACGCAACCTCGCGCGTATAACCCTTATTCTTTATGAGCAAATCAATCGATTCCTCAATAACAGCGTCTGTATACCATGAATTTGTTCGGAAAACAGAACCGTTGTTTTGTATATCCAATATGATATCTTTGTTATAAGCGGAATCGAATTCATCCTGTGTTATATACCCCTGGCTGAACATTTCTTTTAACACCAGATTCCGCCGCGATTTGTTGTTTTCGGGATTTTGAACTGGGTCCCATTTTGTAGGTGCCTGTGTGATAGCAGCGATTGACGCGCATTCAATCAATGTAAGCTCTTTTACATCTTTATTAAAATAAGTAAATGAAGCAGCCTGCACACCATAACAACCCTGCGACAAATAAATAAGATTGAGATACATTTCCAGGATTTCGGTTCTGTCTTTTTTTTGATTGAGCTTTAGAGCGCGCATTATCTCCTGTATCTTGCGCTGTACGGTAATATCGTTGTCACCCGTTACATTTTTAATCAGCTGCTGAGATATGGTTGATGCCCCATATGAATCAACACCTTTATAAAAATAATTAATGGCAGCCGATGCCGTACGTATAAAGTCTACACCGTTATGTTCCCAAAACCGTTTGTCTTCGATGGAAACGAAAGCTTGCCATAAATAGGACGGCATGTCCTGATATGATACCCACATACGATTTTCGGAACCGTAAAGACGCTGTCCGTCAATTTCAACCGGAATCCCTATACGGTTTTCCCGGTCCTTCCAATTCATGTAGAATATTTTAGTTGTCATATTCTGACCGGTAGTTATTAAATCAAATTCCTCGATGTCCGCGTCAATATAGTTGTTGACATAATAAGCAAATGTGCTTCCTACAATCAATCCTGTTATCAATCCGATAATCATAACGGTCAGCGAAAGATTAATTATATAAGATATAATTTTTAATATAACCTTTCCGGTAATACAGGCTGCATGTAATATTTCCCTGCCCCAGTCCGTTTTCGGACCTTTTGCTCTGCTGTTTTCGCTCATTATACACCTCTGAGATATACTGATTCAAATATAAATACTGTAAATCGTTGCACGCCTATTTAAAATTAACAAAAAAAATTATTTTTATACATAAAACCATAAATGATGTTGTTTTTTGAATATTATATGAATTTTAAGATAATAATATAGATGTAATATAATTACACAAGATAAAATAATATTTCCAAAAGGAATTATAGATATGCGCAAATGTCAATGGTCAAAAAGCACTTTAATAATTGTTTTCACAATATTATTTTGTATGCTGAGTGTTTTATCCGGTATTATTATGGTCAACATCCGCAAAATAATATCAGGTGAAAACAATAATATTTATGATATAAACAATGAAATCATTTTAAGCCGGGACAAAGACCCCGTCTCTGTTGAAGCAGGTCAGAAGATATATTATAACTCCGTTATTAATCCGGCAATACTTTATGTAGTGGCGGAGCATAACGGAGTTATCGGAATATTTAACGGAACGCATACAAAACTTATTGAACTGCTCAATGTCGATGTATGTATGCTGCCGGAGATTGACAGGCAATACCTTGCGGATGGGATAAAAATCTATTCGTCATCAGAATTGTTATCGGTTATATGTGATTACACAGGATAGTTTTATTGTAAAACTACATTTTCTTTACCCAGAATAAGTTCCAACTCATCCAATAAAATGCCCGATACATCCGCTCCCCCTCCGTTAAATTTGATATATTTCGTTTTTGATCTGTCATAAAACATTACCGGGGTATCTCCCTCAAGTATTTCTATTAAATTGACTACCCGGTCGTATATAATTCCTGAGGTATGGTCAAATCTAAGAAACAGTCTTGGGGCCTTTTTCGGTTCATGCGCATTTTGAACCGTTTGTGATGCATCGTTATTTTGCAGGGGTACAATCTTCATGACCAATATTTTTGGCGATTCCTCTTCCCGCAATGTAATCTCTCCCGTCACTGCCAATACATTGTCATAAACCAGTAATGCCGCAATTTCATTATATACACGGGGGAAGACCACCAGTTCTATTTCCGCATATCTGTCTTCTATAGTTATAAATGCCATTGTCTCGTTATTCTTTGTCTGTTTGATCACCCGTTTGGTAACTGAACCCGCTATCGTGATAATCTGCTTTTCCTTAAATATTTGATTGTTCTCATCAAAAGAAACAAGTATGGAATTTATCTCTATTATGTCAAAACTTCTCATGTGATTCGTGTAATAGTCCAGTATATGACCGGAAAAGCAAAATCCGGCACTTTCTTTTTCCATCATGATTTTATCACGCGGCGAGAGTTCGCTGATTTCGGGATATACGAAGCCTTTTTCATCACTCTCTGTATCAAATAAACCGAGCTGACCTTCGATGTTAACGCGTTCTCTTTTCGTATATGAATCAATCAGTGCTTCATATACCGCGAGCAGGCGCGAGCGAAATATTCCGAAACAATCAAACGCGCCCGACTTTATCAATGATTCAACCGCGCGTTTATTTGTTTCCACAGATGACATGCGTGCTATAAAATCTACAAATGAAGAAAAGCGCCGTTTAGCGCGTTCGATTATTACAGCTTGAACGTAATTCTGACCGACATTTTTTAGCGCAAGCATGCCGAATCTGATATTGTTGCCGGATACGGTAAATTTCACATTGCTCTCGTTGATATCAGGCGGCAATACTTTTATATTCCGTTTGCCGCATTCAACTATATATTCGGTCATTTTGGGCATATTCCCCAGAACAGAGGTCAACAATGCGGCAAAATACTGACACGGATAATGGCAGCGCAGATACGCGGTTCTGTAGGAAATAACAGCGTATGCGGCGGCATGACTCTTATTAAAGGCGTATTTGGCAAATCCCAGCATCTCGTCAAAAAGTTCCGACGCTTCAGATCTGCCTATATTGTTCTTTTGAGCTCCCAGAATAAAGGTTTCACGTTCTTTTTCCATTTCGCCTTGGTTTTTTCTGGACATCGCCCTCCTGATGATATCGGCTTTGCCATATGAGTAATTGGCAACGACCCTGAAAATCCTCATTACCTGTTCCTGATAGATAATACAACCGCACGTTTCATCGAGAATATCACGCAGCCGGGGGATTTTATATACAATGCTGTTTTTGTTTTTTCTGTTTTCCAAAAAACGAGGAATCGAGTCCATGGGACCCGGACGATATAACGCTATAGCTACCATAATATCTTCCAGTGTTTTCGGGCGGAATCCGGTCAACAGTTGTTTCATTCCCGATGACTCCAGTTGAAATACACCTTCGGTTTGGCCATGTCCCATCATATCATATGTTTGGGTATCGTTGTCAGGAATCAATTGAATATCAAAAGACGGTTCGGTTTCATGTATTTGCTTTTCTGCGTCAGAAATTATCGTCAGATACCTCAGACCCAGGAAATCGAACTTCAAAAGTCCGAGGGATGCGATTGTATCCATGTCAAACTGCGTGACAATAGTGCCGCTGCTGACTGCCAGCGGAACATAATCGGTAATCGGATTATCGGTAATAACAACGCCCGCCGCGTGTGTCGAGGCGTGACGGGGCATCCCCTCCAGAGCAAGCGATATATCGATAAGGTTCTTTACGGCGTCATCGCTTGAATACAATTCCTTGAGCTCATTGTCCAGTGCATCGGCAAGCGTTACACCCGGTTTCTGTGGAATTGCCTTTGCCACCCGGTCAACATCGGCATAGGGCATACCCAGCGTACGTCCCA
>JAQVWU010000099.1 GCA_028709565.1 Eubacteriales bacterium | reverse complement strand
CTCCTCCCCGGGAAGAACCGCCGCCTCCCCTTGATCGACCCGCTCCTCCGGATCCGCCTGAACCGCCTGAACCGCCAAAACCGCCGAATCCGCCCGGGCCGCCGCGACCGCCGCGACCGCCAAAGAAGAAGGGTGGAAAGAAGCGCGGCCTGCGATAGAAACCGCCGAAACGCCGCGGCAATGACCTGAGCACCGAAATTATGATAATGATTATAATGATACCGGTTGTGCCGAAAAACCTCAGTATACCGCGTATCAGACCAAAGAAGGAGGGCGTATATTCACCGTCGCTGCCCTCATTAACCGCGTTCGGACGGCCGTATTGGCCGATTAAATTTTCATATACGCTGTCGAAAAAAGCAAGCGCTGCGCCGTCGTAATCGCCCGCCGCAAAAGGCTTTTCTACGTATTCATCCAGATAACCCGCGAGGATGCCGGAGGACAGTGTGTCTTCCAGCCCCCTGCCCTGCAGTGCCCAGTAATCTTCGTCGGCAACCGATATCAAAAACAGAACGCCGTTGTTTTTATCGGCGGAACCTATCTCCCATTCGTTGAATATGCTCAGAGCATATCTTTCTATGTTTTCCCCGCCGAGTCCGCTTACCGTTACGATTACAATCTGCGCGCCGCAGGACGCGTAGAGCGCGTCGTTTTTTTCAATGATATAGAACTCGGACGATTCGCTTATGACATCGGCGTAATCATTGACATAAAAGGCTTCGGTGGGTTTGGGTATCGTTACGGCAAAAACGGGCGCTGCCATAAAAAACAGAGCCGTTAACATAAAAATTAAAATCAATCGCTTTTTCATATAATATTTTTCGCGGTTTCTCCGGTGTTATTTGTTTAAGCGGCTGCGAACAGCTCCAGCGGTTCAACCCGGATGAGAGTCATAATAATCGATACGGGAAAATTCTTCAGGGTTCCGTTGTATTTGCGCGCGGCTTCGTTATAACCGTCGTTCTTTATGGTGCCGTTACGCGATACAATCTCGGTATAGAACTGCGCCGCAAGCTTCGCGTGGGCTTCGGTCAGGCCGGGCGCTTCTTTGTTTTTGAAATAAAGCGCCGTCACCGCCTCAAGCAGGCTTTCATTGGCGTTGAACTTTTCGGAAGGGTCTGTGCTTTCCGCCAACCGCTGGCGGGCCGACAACAATTCTTCCATGAGCGGGTCGGTTAAACTCAGATAATTCTTGGCGACGGTGTACAGATTATAGCTGTCCGCCAGGATTTTGTCAAGATCGCTCTGAATGCTGTAGCCGTCCCCCGATACGCCGTCAACAAATATTTTTTCGGTTTCATCTCTCAGTCTTTCAAGAGATCTGCGGCTGCCTATGAGTATGCCCATAAATATCATTACAATCATAAGCAGCAGCGCTGTTATTCGTTTACGCATCCGAACCTCCGAACATGTATGTCAGTGTGCCCGATTATTTTTTTATTTCCAGCAGTTTGGTGCGCAGTTCACCCTCTATGCGACGCAATTCAACCTCCGCGCTGCGCCGCTTTTCCCTGCCTTCGTCCTGTATCTTGAGCACTTCGTCAAGGGTGGAGATAAGCGACGCGTTTGTCGCCTGCAGCGTTTCAATGTCGACAATACCCCGTTCGGCTTCGCGAGCCGTTTCCACGGTGCCGGCTTTAAGCGCTTCGGCGTTCTTTTTGAGCAATTCGTTGGTCATATCGGTCACCGCCCGCTGCGCCGCCAGCGCTTCCTGCGAATGGGCGAGTCCGAGGGCAATTACCATCTGGCTCTTCCAAAGCGGTATTGTATTCGCCAGTGTGGACTGTATTTTTTCGGTCATCATCGTATCATTGTTTTGTACAAGCCTGATTTGCGGCGCCATCTGTATGGATACCATACGGGTCAGCTCAAGGTCGTGGATGCGTTTTTCAAAACGTTCACACAGGTCCGCAAAATCACGCGCGGTCTGAGCATCCTCAGGCAGGCGCGTTTCTTCGGCGCGGCGGATAAATTCGACCAGATCGACGCTGCGCGCCTGATTAAGTTTTTTCTTGCCGGCAATAATATACATGGACAGTTCTTTGAAATTCTGCAGGTTCAGCTCATAGAGTTTATCCAGAACCGCGATATCCTTTATCAGCCGGTCCTGATGACCCTCGAGTATCCCGCTTATTTTATCCACATTCACTTCAGCTTTATCGTATTTGGCTTTCATTGCGGCGATTTTATTTCCGGTTTTTTTGAAGAAACCCAAAAAGCCGCCTTTGTCGTCTTCCTCAACACCGAACTCACGCAGTTCAACAACAAGATCGGTTATAAGACCGCCTACCTCTCCCAGGTCCATGGAACGCACGTTTCCCAGGGCAGTATCGGAAAAATCGGCGATTTTCGACTGCGCGCCGGAACCGTATTGTATAATCATAGATGAGTTTGTAAGGTCAATTTTCTCCGAGAATTCCTGTACCATTTTGCGTTCCGCGGGAGTCAGGGTGCTCTCGTCAAAGACAACCTGTTCCACCGTCGCGCTTGCGGCTCTTTCGGGGGTGGGCGCGGAGGCCGGGGTAATCGTAACATTCGGAGTCAGGGTCAGTTCTATACCTTTAGTTTCCTGTGTATCAGTATTCATAACGCGCTCCTGTATTATATATATTTGGTTTAATTGGGATTATTGCTCTTCTTCCTGATTTATTTGCAGTCCGTCGCTGGCAAGCTTGCTTTCGAGTACGTCGATATCGGTGGAAATGTCGAGTTCGCGGTCCATCAGCAGTTTATCTATCTGCTTTTGAAAAACCACCTTCATGGCAGGTACCGTTTGTTCGATTTCACAGACCGTTTGAGGCGCGGTATTATGCATTTTAAATTCTATATATGATGCGAGCAGTTTGTCGAGTGTGGGCAGGTAATAATTCAGGAATCTTCGGACCAGCGGCGCGCGGTCGGGATTTTTGGATATATAGGCGAGGATTTTGTGTCCGCTGGCAATCAGCCGCGTGGCATCTCCCGCAAGAGCCGGGTTAAGTTTTTCAATCGCTTTAACCGATGTTTCAACGCTGTTTATGGTTTCACGCGCGTCTTTTATCTGCCGGTCAACCTCGGCGTCCCCGCTGAGTTCGATTCGCTGCCTGCGCGGAACCTTTACCTGTTTGGCGGGAAAAAGTCTTGCGGCAATAAAATAGACGGCTATCGATACGAGAGCCGCTATGACAAAGTGATACCATAAATAAAGCGGCAGCGTCAGTGCCCATAAAATCCAAAACGCTCCGACAGATATGTATGGAACGGGAGATTTTACAAGTTTCAAATCGTATTCTATTATTTCATGCATGGTTTAACCTCTCCGCCCTTCGCCTGTATAGACCGGATTTTATCATTTTAAATCATAGACTAATATTATTATATATTTTATACGGTTAATAAACAAGATATAATTTGAAGATTTAAGAGAAAAGTTACATATAGGTATCGCCGGTGTAATAGAATTGTATACTATATAAAACTATAAAACTATAAAACTGTAAAATATAAGTTAATTACAAAATAATAATTGCTTTTGCTTATTGACAAAACCCCCTAAATCATGTTATTATAAAGAGTGTATATTTGTTATAAACGCGAGGGGTGATGAAGTGGGGTTCAGTGCACTAAAATTTAAAACGGTTCTCGTCACTTCATTCAAGGGCGGGGTCGGAAAATCCACGGTTACCGCCAATATCTCCATGATGCTGGCACACCTGAACTACCGGGTATTGGCGCTTGACTGCGACTTCAATATGCGCTGCCTGGACCTGATTATGGGATACGAAAACAGTGTCGTATATGACATCTGCGATATTTTGGCGGGCAGAATATCCGCTGAGCGCGCCATCCTGAATGATTCACGCAACAAAAACCTGTTTTTCTGCGCCGCGCCGTATAATTTTAAAGAGACAATCGACGCTTCACACTTCGCCGCAACACTGTCTGATATTGCGGGAATATTTAATCTGGATTATATTATCATAGACACACCGGGCGATGCCCTATCGATGCTGCCGCTGATTGCGAAAATATCAAACCGGGCATTAATTGTAGCCACACATCAGCCGGCGTCCGTAAGAGCCGCCGAGCGGACAAGCGTTACCCTGGATGAGCTGGGTATCACCGACAGACGGCTGATAATAAACCGCTTCGATGCCTCTGCGGTAAAAAAGGGCACCAGGCCCGGTATAATAGATATAATCGACCGCACATACATACAGCTGATCGGTGTCATACCCTATGATACGGCGCTGAGCGAACTGCAGGAGCGCGGTGCTCTCATTGACGAATTAGATAAAACGGATATCTGGACGGCTTTTTACAATACGGCAACAAGGCTCATCGGGCGCAGCGTTCCGCTTTTTCATGATTTTAAAAACACATATAAATCTGTCGTCTTAAAATGACTTTATTTATTTATACCGACTGTAAAAGACTAACATGTCGGGGAACACGGAGCAAAATATGGAAATAGCAATCATCGCTGATGACAAAAAGAAGGAACTGATGACACAGTTCTGTATAGCTTACTGCGGTACATTAAGCAAACACACCCTGTGCGCCACGAGCATTACGGGTAAATATATCTCCGAGGCCACGGGCCTGAAAATAGAACGGCTGCTTTCCGGCGACATAGGCGGAGCCCAGCAAATCTCCTCCCGCGTATCATATAATGAAATCGATCTTCTGTTGTTTTTCCGGGATACATCGCCCTCCAATAAAAACAGGGAGGTTGAATACAACCTGCTCAGATTATGTGACCTACATAATATTCCCGCGGCTACAAATATAGCGACCGCGGAGATATTGGTGCGCGCGCTTGACCGGGGTGATCTTGATTGGCGCGAAATTGTAAACCCCATCTCCGAATATAACCGGCGCAAACGCAGTCTTCAAAACTAAACAAAATGCTCCTCACAGGATATCGGTTCTTTGAATATTCTGTGAGGAGCATTAAATTATGAAAGACTATGAAAGAATATAAAATCCATTTGGATATACTGCGTATCGCGGCCTGCCTTCTGGTGATCGTAAATCATACCAACAGCCGCCTCTTTATGGGAAACGCTCCGTCTCCGGTCTGGTTCATTTCGGTAACCGTGTTTTACATCAGTAAAACCGCGGTGCCGTTGTTTATTATGATATCGGGCGCGCTCCTGCTTAAGGGTGATGACAGTTATAAAACGACGCTGCGCCGGATAATCCGTATTTTGCTGACGCTGTTATTGTTTTCCGCCTTTTATTATGTGATATCAATCAAAGACTTCGGTGAGGTTACCGCAGCCGATATAAAAAATTTCCTTTTAACCGTATACGGCGGGGCGATAACAAACGCATTCTGGTATCTTTATCTGTATACAGGTCTTCTGTTAATGCTGCCGCTGCTCCGAAAGATGGTCAAAAACATGAAAAAAGCGGATTTTATATACTTTATCTGCTGTTCTTTTATTTTTGCATTTACCGTTCCGGTGATATGCGGATTTTTTCAGCTGCCGCCGTATAACAGTACCGTTATCACCCCGCTGTTCAACGGTTACCTCGCTTATTTTATAATCGGTTATTACATAGAACACTGCCTCCGCAAAAACAGAATACGGCTTGTTTTCGCCCTTTTGCTTTTTGCCGCTTCGGTCGCGTTTTCCGTTATCATGACATATTTTGAATTCAAAAAAAACACGGCGGCATATCCCTTTTGGGACAACCGCCTGTCTTTTAATATAATGATTCCGGGAACATGTCTTTTTTACCTGGGAAAATATCTGTCCGGCATAAATTTCAACCCGCATACCGTATCGGCGATAAAACGCACAGCCGGCTGTACCTTCGGCATTTATCTGCTGTCGGATATGCTTATCGACGTTTTTGAACCCATGTATACTGCAATATATCCGTATATTCTGAGATTGCCGGCCGTCATGGTTCTCATTTCGGCGGTTTTCCTGACCGGTTTGATAATGGTCCGGTATCTGAAAAAACTGCCGTTGATAAAGCATTTAATCTGACGCACCGGGTATATCGCATCGTTAAATTAAATCTTAAAGCATAGTGTTATCTTCGTATTCTTTTAGTGTCAGCTGAACGGGCAGATTGCTGTTGAGCTTGCGCAATTCGTCTATGAACTCTTTTTGATCGACACCACTCTTAACGCTTATAATGTACTGCAGTTCAAACAGCGAGCCGAAATCGATTGTTTTGACGCGTTTGAGCACCCATCTTTCGGTATATGTATAAAGCAGACCGTCGAACACCCCGTTGTAGCTCAGGTCTTCGGGAATCGTTATACGCAGAGTCATGTCGCTGCGTCTCGGAGCGGCATAATTCAATAACCCGAGTATAAACATAATAAAACATATTATTAATGTAAAGAGCGCGGCATAACCGATATAGCCCATACCGCATGCCAGCCCGATGGCAAGGGCGAAGAACACATACGCTATATCCTTTGCGTCGCCCGGTGCGCTCCTGAAACGTACAAGGGAAAACGCTCCGGCAAGGCTCAGGGCACGCGCGGCATTGTTGCCGATGAGCAATATTATAAGCGCGATAATCGTCGGCAATATTATAAGCGCAAATATAAATGATTGCTGCCATCCGTTTTTTCTGTTTGTAATCATATATCCAAGACTGATTATAAATCCCAGAGCGAGGGAGGAGAAAATCACCCCAAGAAAATCCACAAGATACAATGGTGCCGCCGATGACGATGTGAATAAAAAATCTAACATGAGTACAGGATACCTCTTTCGCGTATTTTTTTATACTATACTGATAAATCGGATATCAGGCGGTGCGCGGCGTATTCGCTGCCGTATTTCGAAAACCCGGTATGGTAAATACCGAGTTCGCTCAGAAGTCCCGTCAGCCAAAGCGGCATAGCTCCGGTGATTTTTACTTCCATGATATATGTTTTATTATCGAGCAATAATTCCCCGTCGGTTCCGCAGGCAAAGTATAATCTGTCCCGACGCGTATGTATATTGCTGTCAAAGGTCAGACGTATTCTCGGGTTTTCTTTGTCAAAAAAAGCGTATCGGTCATAACGAATATAAACCGCGGGTTTTGCGTTATGTATTTTGATAAAATATTCTATTTCACCCAGAACCTGACGCTGCATAAAATCACAATTTTCGGGGTATTCATGGTTTTCAACAAAGGCATGCGCCTCTTTACATCTTAATGCGGCGCGGCGCTTGCATACAATTTTTCCGATTTTCTTTTTTATTTCAATAAACATGGTTTGATCGGGTCCGGGATCGGCATAATATGACCGCATTCTGAGTTTTTCTTTAAAAGACGGTTTTGACACCGAATGCCGTATTATTTCGTTTGTTTCGTTATCAAAATAAATATTATAAGTCGGATAGGTACTGCCGTCAATACAATACGCGTCAGGCGTCATATGACGCTTTATTTCCGGAAGCAATAAATTCACATCGGTTTTACTAACAATAAATTTTTCCTCATACCGTTTAAATGTCTTTATCGCCATATACGGCTCTCCCTTCCTATAACATATATATATGATATTATGAAAAACAGGTAAAATCAATGTAAAATCAAACAATTAACACTTCGTTAACAGATTGTTTCTTCAGGTAAATCAATATCCAGAACGGAGGTATATTTTGACCTTTACAATCCTGGGTTCCGGAGGACATACAAGCATTCCAAAACCGCTGTGCAGATGCCGTATTTGTTCGGAGGCACGCGAAAAGGGCTATCCGAGCGCGCGCTGCGGCTGTTCGCTCTATTTTGATGACATTAAGGCGGTAATAGATACGCCCGAGGACATAGGCACGGCAATAAACAACGCTAAGCTGACTGAAATTAATACGGTTTTATACAGCCGCGGGGATCCCGAACACACATTCGGTATGAGGATATTCGAGCAGCTGGCATTAAACCGGTTCGATTATTACGATGGCATACCGCCTAAGAAACCGCTGGATGTCTGCGCGGAGCCGGGCGTTATGCGTGACCTTAATAAAATCAGGTCGAAAAGCGGTTCATATTTCGATTGTTACGAACGAATGGGACTGATCCGCCGCTCGGTTATAAAGGGTGATCTGGCTTTCGGCAACTATATCATAACCGCGCTTACCGTTCCTAAAAAGAAAGCCGGTACCGTGTTTGTAATAACGGGAGACCGCGCAAAGGCGGTATACGCGCCCTGCGGCTGTGTTCCCTTTCCGGATAAGGCATTGCTTTACGGCGCCGATATGCTGATAATAGGCAATACCTTTGTAGGCAATAAACTCAAAGACGGCAGAGAGATTGGCTTAAATCATCCGCTGAGGCGCGAACTCTTTTCGGGTGATGATGTTCTGATGCTGAAAAAAAGATTTGGCTTCAGGAATGTAATTATAACGCATCATGAGGAGGATTGGGGAAAATCCTACGACGATTGCAAATCGCTGGAGGAGGTTTTCGGCGTAAAGTTCGCGTATGACGGAATGAAGATAAAAGTATAACCGCCCGGCTATATCAGCTTTTTTACGATACCTTTGCGGGGGATAATACGTCTGGCCACGAAATTGGTCAGCGCAATGGCGAATGCCATAATACCCGCGGCAAAGAGCGTCTGCGTTCCGGTTTTAATAAATCCGTAAAAATCATTTTGGACAAGCAGCAGCATGGAGAGATAAAGACCGTATCCCGGGACAAGCGGAATGATTGCCGGGATAACAAATACGCTGGAGGGTATTTTCATTACGCGCGCCATAATTTCACCGATTGCCGCAACAAACAGAGTGCCCAAAAAATAAGCCGAAAGTATATTGGTAAAATAATCG
>JAQVWU010000098.1 GCA_028709565.1 Eubacteriales bacterium | reverse complement strand
GTGTGTTGCCGCCGAGATATAAATAAGTTCATAACCGTTTTTGTTGGTAAATTCCTCGAATCCTGCAAAACCGTCTTTATCGGCAACGGCATCATATTTATTTGCCGCTATAATCTGCGGTCTTTTCAAAAGCGAAGGGTCATATAATTCCAGTTCTTTATTTATAATTTTTATATCTTCGGCAGGGACATTTCCCGTCAAACCGGACACGTCGACAACATGAATAAACAAACGGCAGCGTTCAATATGTCTCAAAAAGGTATGACCCAGACCGACTCCGTCAGACGCTCCCTCAATAAGACCCGGTATATCGGCTGCCACAAAACTCTGTTCGTCCCCTATCTTAACCACACCCAGATTGGGTGAAATTGTTGTAAAATTATAATCGGCTATTTTCGGGGTCGCGCCGGATATTACAGACAAAAGCGTCGATTTACCGACATTCGGCATACCTATAATACCGACATCGGCAAGCATTTTAAGTTCAAAAATGACATTCCGCTCTTCACCGGGCAAACCGTTTTTTGCAAACCGCGGAGTTTGCCTTGTAGGGGTCGCAAAATGCCGGTTGCCCCATCCGCCCTTGCCTCCGTTACATAAAATAAAAGGCTCACGATCGGACATGTCTTTTATTACACTGCCGGTTTCGGCGTCCTTAATAACCGTTCCGGGGGGCACGGTAAGTATTAAATCCTCAGCGTCTTTGCCATGACATTTTGATTTTTTGCCGTCTTCACCGTTTTTTGCCACGAATTTACGTCGTCTTTTATAATTAAGCAGCGTATTAGATCCTTCATCAATCTTAATTACTATATTCCCGCCGGAGCCGCCGTCACCGCCGTCAGGGCCGCCGTGGGAGATGTATTTTTCACGTAAAAATGACACACAGCCATTACCGCCGTCACCTGCTTTTACATATATTTCCACATTATCTATCAACATTTATTTCACCATCTCCAAAAATTCCTCTTCATCGATAACCGTTATACCAAGATCCCGGGCTTTTGCAAGCTTAGACCCCGCTTCCGCTCCCGCCAGCAGATAATTCGTCTTCTTTGAAACCGACGATGAAACCCTTCCTCCATGTTTATCAATGATTGCGGTGGCTTCTTCGCGGGTCATGGAGGGCAGCGTGCCGGTTATAACAAACGCAATATTTGAAAATCTTTTATCCGATTCTGAGTTTGCCTCTGTTCGACCGGTCATGACAACCCCCGCAGCCCGTAATTTATTAATTAAATCAGCTGTCTGCGGATGCGAAAAATAATCGGTCACATTGACCGCTGATATTTCTCCTATATCCTCGACTGAAGCTATTTCTTCAGCGGACAAATCAAAGAATCTGTCTATAGAACCAAACGCGCGCGCCAGTGACCGCGCCGCCTGTTTTCCGATCTGCCGTATACCAAGCGCGTACAAAAGCCTTTCAAGTCCGTTTGATTTCGAAGCCTCAATTGTCCGGATAAGATTAGCCGCCGACTTTTTCCCCATACGTTCCAGAGGTTCAAGCTGTGTTTCGGTCAGATCATATAGGTCAGCCGCGCTTTTAAGCAGCCCCTTTTGAACCAGCTGCCCGATTTGAGCCGGCCCGAGACCTTCTATATTCATCGCGTCCCTTGACGCGAAATGTATTAAGCTTCTCTCAAGCTGAGCGGGGCACATGCCGTTGGTACATCTGACGGCTGCCTGTTCGTCGCGTGTGACACTCTCTCCGCATGAAGGACAGTTATCGGGCATTTCAAATACAATTTCCGAACCTGTACGCAGTTCCTTTTTAACCTCAATAACCTCGGGTATTATGTCTCCCGCTTTCTGTACCAATACCGTATCCCCGATTCTTATATCCCGTTCACGTATAAAATTGATATTATGAAGGGTGGCGCGTGAAACGGTGGTTCCGGCCAGTCTGACAGGTTCGAGTAACGCGTTGGGGGTCAATACGCCCGTGCGTCCGACATTTATCGTTATCGCGATGAGTTTTGTTTCCTTTCGCTCGGGAGGAAATTTATATGCCACCGCCCATTTCGGCGTATTTGACGTTTCGCCTATTTCCCTGCGGGCCGGCAGTGCGTTGATTTTGACGACCACCCCGTCAATATCAAACGGCAGTGAGGCGCGGCGTTCACCGATTAATTCGATATGAGATATTATCTCCGGTTCCGTATAAGCAATTCTTCTCAGGGGCAGTGTTCGCAAGTTCAGGTTTTCCAAAAATTCCAGGCTTTCGTCATGGGTCCGAAACACCCGGTCGCACGCCTGTATATTGAAGACAAATATGTCCAGGTTTCTTTCGGCTGTAATTTTCGGATCCAGTTGACGCAATGATCCGGCTGCCGCGTTGCGCGGATTGGCAAACGGCGTTTCTCCGTTCACGGCACGCCGCACATTCAGTTCGTTAAAGGATTCGCGGGGCATATATACCTCTCCGCGAACTTCCAGCATACCGTTGTATTCGATAACCAGAGGCAGACTGTTTATTGTTCGGATGTTGTGTGTGACATTTTCGCCCTGAAATCCGTCACCGCGCGTCGCTCCGCGTATAAGCCGCCCGCCGTCGTATAACAGCGAAACGGATAAACCGTCGATTTTACATTCCACGGAATACCCGCCGTATGCGGAGGTTCTGTTCACAAACTCCGCCAGTTCGTCATAGGAAAATACATCCTGCAAACTGCCCATAGGGACATTATGCGAAACTTTTTCAAACTTATCGAGGGGTGCGTCTCCGACCCTGTGTGTCGGCGAATCGGGATCGTCATATTCGGGATACTCGGCTTCGAGTGTCTGCAGCTCGCGGAAAAGCATGTCATATGTGTAGTCGTCAATTTCCGGCATATTATCCGTATAATATTTTCCGGAATGATATCTGATGTCTGCGCGCAATCTATCGATTTTCCGCTTTATTTCGTCCAAATCACGGCACTCCTCATGAAAAATATTTTTTTAATTATAACATAAACGAAGCTGTTTTTAAACACAATATTGTAAATATTCATAATGTATGGATTCAGATAATTGTGATTTTACACTGTACGGTTGACATGTTCATAATTTATTGGTAAAATCAGATTGTAGTTTATAATTCTGTTATATCGCGTCGAAAATAAAGGGGGCGTTATTATTACTGCAATAGTTGACCGAATAGAAGGAAATTGCGCGGTATTTATAGGAGACGACGAACAGACCTTTATCCTGCCGCTTGATACAATCGGTTTTGCCGTAACGGAAGGCGACGTCTGCGATGCCTATATTGAAGACGGAAAGCCGGTAATCAAACCCCGGAACGAAACTGACGTCATTGAAACAGAAAAACGCAGGGAATATATAAACGATTTATTTGATAAATTGAAAAGGAGTAAAACATGAAAACAAAAGCAGTACGTATTTACGGAAAAAACGATCTTCGGCTTGAGGAATTTAATCTGCCGGCAATGGGAGAAGATGAAATCCTCGCCCATGTAATATCGAACAGCATATGCATGTCTTCGCATAAAGCCGCTCTGCAGGGCCCCGAGCATAAACGTGTACCCGATGATGTAGCCGTCAATCCCACCATCATAGGTCACGAGTTCTGCGGTGAAATTATCGATGTCGGCGCAAAATGGCTGCATAAATTCAAACCCGGAGATAAATTTACAATTCAGCCTGCAATGAATTATAAGGGCAGTCTGGACGCGCCCGGTTATTCTTATAAATATATCGGCGGCAACGCTACCTATATAATCATACCGAATGAGGTAATGGAAACAAACAGCCTGCTGCCATATGACGGAAAAGCATTCTTCTTCGGTTCCCTTGCCGAACCCGTATCCTGCATAGTGGGCGCTTATCATGCCAGTTATCATACCACCTCCGGTTCATATGAGCATGATATGGGCATACGAGAAGGCGGTAATCTTGCTATTCTGGCCGGCGCGGGTCCTATGGGTCTTGGCGCGATAGATTACGCAATCGGATGTAATCGCCGCCCTTCGATGATTGTAGTCACCGATATCGACGGCGCGCGCCTTGAACGTGCGGCCGAATTGATTTCGCCGGAGAAAGTGGCCGCGGCCGGTATACGCCTTGTTTATGTAAACACAAACGACCATGAAAACGCTTTAGAATATTTAATGTCGCTTACTGATAACCGCGGATATGACGATGTTATGGTATATGCTCCGATTAAATCGGTCGTTGAAATGGGCGATAAAATGCTTGCGCGTGACGGCTGCCTGAACTTTTTTGCGGGTCCGACAAATAAAGACTTTTCGGCTATGTTCAACTTTTATAACGTTCATTATGCTTCGACGCATTTGGTAGGCACCTCAGGCGGCAACACCGAAGATATGATAGAGTCCATTGAGATGATGCGGGACGGAAAAATAAATCCTGCCGCAATGATTACCCATGTGGGCGGTTTAAATGCCGTCATAGACACGATAATTAACCTGCCCTCCATACCCGGCGGTAAAAAATTAATTTATACAAACAAGGATATGCCGCTTACAGCTATCAACGATTTTAAAACACTCGGACAAACGGACAAGTTTTTCGCTGATCTGCATGAAATATGCTCCGCCAACAATGATTTATGGTGCCCCGAAGCCGAAGAATATATTCTTGCCAACGCAAAGAATATATAAACAGGTGATGAAGGCAATATAAGATGAAGGTAATATAATATGTTGAATACACAACTTGAAGCGCTCGCTTCCATGTCAAACAAATACGGCGCCGATGATAATTTTGTACTTGCCGGCGGCGGAAACACCTCTTTTAAAAATTCTGCGGAACTGTATATCAAGGGCTCCGGAACATCACTGGCGACAATAAAACCGGAAGACTTTGTCGTCATGCGCCGGAATGCCCTGGCTGAAATGTGGAACAAAAAATACAGTGAAAACGAAGAGAAACGTGAATCCGAAGTGCTTGCCGATATGATGAACGCACGCGGAACCGGCATGGAATCACGGCGGCCTTCCGTTGAAACTTTACTTCATGATATTTTTCCTCAAAGTTATGTCCTGCATGTGCATCCCGCGCTTGTAAACGGTCTTACCTGCTCACGCAACGGTAAAAAAATAACGGAATCCTTGTTTCCCGACGCCGTATGGGTTCCCGCGTGTAAACCGGGCTATGTTTTGGCATTGGAATGCCGTCAGGCAATGGACAGGTATAGTGCGTCTACCGGTAAACAGGCTGATATGTTGTTCCTGGAAAACCACGGCGTCTTCTTTGCAGCTGAAACTACCGAACAACTTGATATTCTCGCCGTCAGCGTAATGGAAAAACTCCGGGGGCAGATTAAACGCTTCCCTGATTTTAATAAAATTGATTTTGACATAGACGCTGCAGTGTCGATTGCACCTGTATTACGCATGTTATACAGCGAAGGTAAACCCGCAACAGTCAGGTTTATTACCAATCCTGAGATTTTGAAGTATGATCCCGCGACAGACAGCGTGACACCGGACCATATCGTTTATGCCAAAGCGAAACAACTGGCTATTCCCGCTGACTGCAGCGATGATGCCATAAAAGATTTGTTTGATGCATTTGTATCGAAAAACGGTTACAAACCGAAAATAGTATTTGTCGAGTCGCTCGGAATGTTTTCCTGCGGCGCCGATGTTAAAGAAGCGGCTGTCGCGGAAGCTGTATTTCTTGACGCATTGAAAATTGCAGCATACGCGGAATCTTTCGGCGGTCTCTCACCCATGCCCGAGTTTTTGATTGACTTTATAGTAAACTGGGAAGTTGAGAATTATCGTTCAAAAGTCAGCCTTGCCGGTGTTAACGCCAAACGCTTTAACGGCAAAATTGTTGTTGTAACCGGAGGCGCGCAGGGGTTCGGTAAGGGTATCGCCGATTGTATGCATGATGAGGGCGCGTATGTAGTTATAGCCGACATGAATTATGACGGCGCAAAAGCCGCCGTTTCCGAATACGGCATACAGGGACATGCGGTTTCAGCCGATGTCAGCAGCGAGGAATCGGTAAAAAACATGATAAACGAAACCGTTCTCGTTTTCGGAGGTATTGATGTATTTATCAACAACGCCGGTATTGTCAAAGCGGGCAGTCTGGACGAAATGCAAAAAGGCGCTTTCGATGCCGTTACCGCTGTAAATTATACCGGTTATTTCCTGTGTGCCAAATACGCATCAAAAATAATGAAAATACAGCACAAATATGCTCCCGACTATTTAATGGACATCATAGAGATAAACTCAAAATCAGGCTTGACGGGCAGCAACAGGAATTTCGCGTATGCCGGCAGTAAATTCGGCGGAATCGGTTTAACACAAAGCTTCGCTCTGGAGCTTGTTGAATATAATATAAAAGTAAATGCCGTATGTCCGGGTAATTTTTTAAACGGTCCTTTATGGTCAGACCCGGAAAAGGGATTGTTCGTTCAATATCTCCGTACCGGAAAGGTACCGGGCGCCAGGACCGTTGACGATGTGCGGCGGCATTATGAATCAAAGGTTCCGCTGGGACGCGGCTGCGAGACAATTGATGTGGCAAGAGCAATATTTTATATTATCGAACAGACATATGAGACAGGCCAGGCAATCCCGGTTACCGGCGGACAGGAAATGCTTAAATAACCGCCTGTTGGTTTTGTCAGAAAATCAGGAGTATTCGCGAAAAATGACACTTAATGAATTGAAAAAAATAAAAGCCGATACCGACGCGGGAATAATACCGGCGCCTAAAGAGACTATTTATGTAAACAATCATATCCATACCACATATTCCTTTTCTCCGTATTCACCCGTGAAAGCGGTTTATATGGCGTGGCAAAACGGACTCAGGACAGCGGGTATTATGGATCATGATTCGGTTGCCGGTGCCAAAGATTTTTTAAAAGCCGCCGAAATTCTTAATATCCCGGTTACCTGCGGAGTCGAATGCCGCGTTGATATGTCCGCGACAAGACTTAACGGCTATCTGATAAATAATCCCGACCAAAAATCGGTGGCGTATGTTGCCATGCACGGAATACCGCATCAGAATATTGAACGTGTCGATGCGTTTTTGGCTCCTTACCGAGCGCATCGAAATGTACGCAATATTAAAATGTGCGAAAATATAAATACACTTGTTAATCCGTTCGGCCTTTCACTGGATTTTGAAAATGATGTACTGCCGATTTCAAACTATGCGTCGGGAGGTTCTGTTACCGAACGTCATATATTGTTCGCGCTTGTGAAAAAGATTACCGCGCTCTATCCCGAACCTTCACAGGTTGCTGACTTTTTGTGCAATGATATGAAGTTACAGGTTGCCGACAAAATTAAATCACATATACTTGCCGGAAAAGATACCCCTGAATATTATGAATATGATATATTAGGCGCTCTTAAAAGCAATATGGTAGAACGATTTTATGTTGACGCCGATGACGAGTGCCCTTCAGTCGGGGATTTTGTATCTATGGTTCATGAAAACGGCGGAATTGCCGCATACGCTTATCTCGGCGATGTAGGTGATTCTGTAACCGGCGACAAAAAGGTTCAAAAATTCGAAGATGACTACCTTGGCCTTTTGATTGATGTATTGAAGGAATATAAATTTGACGCGATAACATACATGCCTACCCGAAACAGTCCTGCTCAGCTTGGCAGGATTATGAAATACTGCCGTGACGGCGGCTTCTTTCAGATAAGCGGGGAAGATATTAATTCACCCCGTCAATCGTTCATATGCAAAGCGTTGGATGACCCGAAATTCAGCCATTTAATTGACGCAGCGTATACACTGATCAATTATGAAAACGCGGCTACCCTTAATCCGCAGGCGGCACGCTCAGAGTATGCTCAATTGTTTGCCGTATAATTTAACCAGTATATAAGTATATATGTATATAGGTAAAACAGAAATAAAGCATGGAATAATACTCGCGCCCATGGCGGGTATTACCGACCATGCTTTCCGCATTATGTGTAAACGGCAGGGTGCGCCCTATATGGTATCTGAAATGATATCGTCAAAAGCGTTGCATTACGGTGATAATAAAACCGCTATGCTTGCCGCTATAACCGATGAGGAACAGCCCATGGCGCTGCAGATTTTCGGCAGTGAACCGGAGATAATGGCTGAAGCGGCACTTTCTCTTTCGGAACAATTTAATCCCGCCGCGATTGATATTAATATGGGCTGCCCTGTCCGTAAAGTGGTTTCAAACGGGGAAGGTTCCGCTTTAATGCGCAATCTGCCGTTGGCGACCGCGGTTATACGGTCTGTGGCGGATGCGGTTAAAATTCCCGTAACGGTAAAACTTCGGTCAGGCTGGGATGAGAACAGTGTTAACGCGGTTGAAGCGGCCAAAATCGCCGAAGACGCGGGCGCTGCAGCTGTCTGCATCCACGGAAGAACCAAGACTCAGATGTATCGTTCGCCCGTCGACCTGTCTGTAATACGGGATGTAAAGCAAGCGATAACTATACCGGTCATAGGCAACGGAGGTATAATATGCGCCGCGGACGCGCTTTTGATGTTCAGAGAAACCGGCTGTGACGCCGTTATGGTTGCGCGCGGCGCCTGCGGTAATCCATGGATATTCAGTCACATCATCGCCGCTCTGGAGAACAAACCCATTTATTATCCTGAACGCCGGGAATATATAGAAGCCGCAATTATACATGCGGATATGCTTGTCGCCGATAAAGGATTCCGCGGGGTGTGCGAAGCGCGTAAACATGTCGCCTGGTATATAAAAGATATGCCTGGATCCGCAAAAATCAGGCACATGCTCAATTCCGCGACGTCGCTTGACGAAATAAAAACTATCCTTTATAATTATATATAA
>JAQVWU010000097.1 GCA_028709565.1 Eubacteriales bacterium | reverse complement strand
AAACCCGTCGATTCCGCTCAAACCTGTAGTATATACGGTAGACAGCATATAAAATCCTCACTTACAGTTATCGGATTTGTGTTGTTGCCGGTTAATATCATATATTATAAACTATTATAAACTAATTTGCGTAATTTGCAATATTATTACGGTATTATACGAAAAAATATTTTATAGTCTGCTTTTATCGCGGTATTTAATAATCATACCGCCGACACAGATAATACCAGATATAAATACAATTATATTACCCGTCCTCATATAAGGTGTCAGGTTGTCATAAAAATACACCTCACCCGGTATGTAGCCGCTTTCAAGGGGCTGGAGTGAAGCGGTAATCTCGCCTGTGGGTTTAATAATGGATGAAATGCCCGTGTTTGCCGCCCTCGCGATATATCGTCCGGTTTCGACCGCGCGCAGCTGGGCGTGTTTATTGTGTTGATAAACAGCAGCTGAATCCCGGTACCATGAATCGTTGGTCACGAGCGCTATAAGCTGAGCGCCGTCCCGTACCGATTCGATGGTCAGCGTTTCATAAATCGAATCAAAACAGACAAGTCCCCCTATTTTACCGAATTCGGTTTCTATAAGCGCGGAATCGGTCCCCGCGGTTATGTCGGAGGAAAACACATTCATACCGGCAAGCACGGGCAGAACAATTTCTATTATATCAGCCATGGGCAGATATTCGCCGAACGGAACGGGGTGGCGCTTGTAATATGAGACATCGCCCATGCTCCCGTCGGAATAAAAAACGCAAATGGCATTATATGATTCGGCTTCACCGGTTTCATCGTTAAGCAGACGGTCAAACGTTCCCGTCAATATAACCGCTTCGGTCTCGACGGCGGTTTTCGATATTAAATCAATTAATACCGGGTTTGATTTCAATGTCACGTTAATCACCGTCTCCGGCCATAATACAATATCCGGATTATATTCGGATGCTTCACGGGTCAGTTTGTCGTATAAAGCGGCTGAATCATATACAGAATTGTCCCTCCATTTTTCGCCGGACGCAATATTTCCCTGTATCAGAGACACCCGTACCGGTTCCCCGGTATCGGTATAAATGCCCAGTCTGAATATCCCAAATGCGAAATTTAGCAACATGATTGATAACGCGCAGACGACATAGCGGTTTATTCGTTTTTGTTTTTTAAATCCGATATACGCAACTGCGAAAAAACCGTTGACCAGCGCGATTAAAAACCCGGTAAACAGCGAACCGAGCAGCGAAGCGCTTTGAATCATCGGTAAAAAAGAGCACTGGGATAACGCCATGCGCATAAAAGGCACTCCCAGCCAGGTCTGTGTCTGCAGCCATTCAAGCAAGGTCCAGGCACCCGCCAGAGTAAACGGGTATACAAGCATATGGACTCCCTTTGTCAGACCGAACAAAGGCGCGATCAAAGCGGTACCGGCGCTCTGTAATAAAGACAGACCAATCCACGCCAGCGCGATTACGGCAACGCTCTGCATATTGTCAAAACCGGCAAAGTCCATCGGATATAGACAGGTAAACCAGTAATATAAAACCCCGTAATAACCGATTCCCCATATCAGTCCGTAACGGTACAGCGGTTTTTTTTGTATGAGCACGTAAAACATGGGCGCCATTGAAATCCAGGAAAGGGGAAACAAAAAATCGAAGAGTAAAGGCAATGAGGATAAAACGCCTGATATAAGACAAATCAAATACATCATATCTGATATTTTTCCCTGTTCAACGGCGGTTGAGCATTTTCGAATTCACGTAAAAACCACATCCTGTTCGGGTCTGCCTCATAAACCTTTCCGTCCATTTCCAGACGATATGAATAAAGCGCCTGATATTTATAACCGCGTTTTTTATCGTGATTATTTATCCCGTATTTACCGTCTCCCAGCAGCGGGTGTCCCACCGAGGCAAGATGAGCGCGTATCTGATGGGTGCGTCCGGTTATAAGCTTAACCTCAAGGAGCGACAAATCGTTTTTTTCAGCCAATACACGGTATTCGGTTATTATACTCTTTGTTTCCCGCCCCCTGCGGAGTTTGTCCTTATATACGGTCACCAGATTTTCCTCGCTGTCTTTAATGAGGTACCCGGTCAGGCTATCTGCCTTTTTTTGCATTATGCCGTGAACCGCGCACAGATAGGTTTTCTTAACCTGTCCGAGCCGGATTTTTTCATTTACTGCGCGAAGCGTTTCGGCGTTTTTCGCCGCGATGACTATCCCTCCGGTGTTGCGGTCTATGCGATTACATAAAGCCGGAGCAAACGAGCGTTCTTCTTCCGGCCTGTATTCATTCTTCCGCCATAGATATGCTTTGATGTTGTTAATCAACGTGTCCCCGTCATCGTCACCGTCGCCCTTATGGCACAACATACCGGGACGTTTGTCGCACAGTATCAGATTATCGTCTTCATATATTATGTCAATTTTGGGCGTTATGACGCGGAACGCGTCTGCGGGATTGTCAGAAAAGAATTCCTCTTTTATAAACAGTTCGACTGTATCGCCTTCCCGCAATATATAGGACGGCTGGGCGCGGCCACGGTTTACCTTGATTTTTTTAATCCGGATAAATTTATACATCAGCGCCGAAGGCATCAGTTTTACCGATTTCGATAAATATTTATCAAGCCTCTGCCCGGCGTCGTTTCCGTTTACCGTAAAAACTCGCATACATTTCCTTATTTAAATTTATGATTTATAATTAATGATTTTTATTTACTGATTTCAGATTAAAGAAATCTTCGGTTGTTGACAAATTATATCATATAACTTATAATAAAGCAAATATATTTTCGGAGGTATTATCGTGAGAATATTGTTTCAAGGGGACAGTATAACCGACGCCGGCAGAGGCCGTGAGGACGCGCGTCAGCTGGGTACGGGTTATCCTTTCCACACAGCCGGAATACTTAAAGAATTATATCCGGATACGGCGTTTGAATTTATCTACATGGGTATCTCGGGCGACCGGGCAGAAAGCCTGCTTGAACGCTGGGAAACCGACGCCGTCGAGCTGCAGCCGGACGTTATATCCATACTCATCGGCATTAATGACACCTGGCACCGGGCGGGAGAACGCAACTGGATGCCCCATGATTACTTTGAAGACTGTTATAGAAAAATCCTGACAGACATTAAGGCTAAGACAGAGGCAAAAATTATAATCCTGGAGCAATTTTTATTATATACGACAGACAAGGCATATTTCCGCGCGGACCTTGACCCAAAAATAGAGATTACCCGCAAGCTGGCGCGTGAATTTGCCGATGTATTTGTTCCGCTGGACGGTTTGTTCGCCGCTGCGTCGATAAAAAAAGCACCGACATATTGGGCTTCCGACGGTGTTCACCCCACCGCGGAGGGCGCGAAATTCATAGCAGAGCACTATGTAAAAGCATTCGAAACGCTCGTATAATTAAAAAGCGGCTGTGACCCTGCGTGTCACAGCCTTAAATTATGTTTACGCTTTTTTCTTTTGGATGGTATTGACCACCGCATGCAAAGCCGGCGCCGCTATCAGCGTTATTACCGTTTCCGGGCCCATATACTGGATGTTGTATATTAACGAGTAGGTCCACATACCGAACTTATTGACAAGGTCGTTCCATTGGCCTTCCTTTGTGATTTCATACCATACCACCGCACCGCTAATAACATGGCTTATATACCGCAGCAGACATACTAGAATGATACCCAACAGAATTTTCATGTATTCATTGGTTTTCAGTCTGCGGAATATACACGCAAAACCCAATATGGTAAAGGCAATGATATAATCGAATAATACACACAACACAATCCCCCGGGCGGTAGGCACCCACAATACATTGCCAATGCCCAGAATCAACTGCAGCACCGAATAGACAAACGCCGAGGCGCATCCCCACTTTATACCGTGTCTGAAGGAAAGGGCGAGTATCGGAACCATTGAAAACAGGGTTACCGATCCTCCGAGGGGCGCTTCATAGATTATAACAACCGACAATACGGTAGCCGCCGCGATCATTATGGCACATTCAACAAGAATTCGGGTTTTGTTTTTCACTTTCTGCATATATACCTCTGTAAATAAAAATTACCGCACCTTATGGTTTGTGCGGTAATCGTTATTTATAGCGGATTTATTGTTTCTCCGGTTCCACTACATAACTCCCTACGCTGGCATTACCCATATCAGGTTATAAGGGACAGGAGATTAATAATCTCACATCACAGCCGGATAATACCCAGCGCCCCTGTTATATATTCTGTGCGGTTGTGTGTTAATTATAACACATACGACAACCGAAGTCAATAGCATGTCAATATTTCAGGTTCGGAATTTCAAGCGCCTTGCTCTTTGTCATTTCTTTTATTTCACATGCGCTAACCTCACGTCCGAGGGCGTTTGACATATAGATGCCTTCCTGGATAAGCTGTGTGTCAAGGGCGATTTTTGCGGTCGGATAAAGTTCCGCCTGACCCTGCAGTGCGGCAATCCACAGCTTCTGTGAATTGTCATAAACGGCATTTTCGGCGTAGACCGTATGGTTCAGATAATTGAAATGACCCAAATCAAATGTCATATCAGCCTGTATATCGTCTATGGCGGTATGATATTTAAATGGTGTCAGGGTAAGGCCTCCCTTTGAACCGGCAATCATGGAACCCGGGAAGGGCGCGGCATATATTGCCCAGGATTCAAGTATATCCATCGTCAAACCACCTTTGAAAGAAGCATAACCGCATCCCAGTTCCTCAACATTATAACCGGATTCTGCCCGTCTGCCTTCGTCCATCGGCAGTTCGGCGTATGTATGACCGCATATCCTCTCAAGTTCGGGCGTGTCCATAAGGTATAACAGCTGGGAAATATGATATACCCCCATATCGAACAGCGCCCCGCCGCCGGATGTTTCGGTGTTGACAAATTCCTTTGTCGCGTAGCCGTCCACAAAGGGACGGCCTCGGCGGCGAAATCCGTATGAACGCATATGATATATATTGCCCAGACGGCCGTTTTCTATCAGTCTCTTTGCCGCGCGGGTTTCATCGGAATATAAAAATCCCAGTTGAATATGCAGTTTTTTGCCGGTGTTGAGCATGGCGTCGTACATTGCCAGCGCGTCGGCGTAGGTGCCCGCCATCGGCTTTTCACAATATACATGTTTACCCTGTTCCATGGCGTATATGGACACCGGGGCGTGCATATTGTTATGCAGACATACGTCAACCGAATCTAAATCCGCTTCGGCAATCATTTTTCCGATGTGGGTATATCTCGCCTTTATACCGTATTTGTCACCTATATAGTTGAGTCTGTCCTCGTTTATATCGCAGATTGCCGTCACTTCACAGCCGCCTATTCCCTTGTATCCGGAAATATGCGACTCACCGATAATACCGTTGCCGATAACGCCTATGCGTATTTTTTCCATGCCGATATATCCTTTCTCTTATCTGTTTATAAAAGATTGCCGTATTTGGACCTGAGGTTTTCTATACAAATACAAACGCCTTCAAGTTCTGAAAATAAGGTTTCACACTCATATTCTATTACATAAACCTCTGTTCCTCCCTTTTCTTTGCAAAAAGGCAGGATTGTATTATAATCCATATCGTCCCCGAGATCTCCGATTATCGTTTCATATCCTGTTTTCGATGAATAGGGTTTGAGGTGAACTATCTGCGCCCGTCCTTCCGACGCCAGTATCTCGGCGTTCACATCAGCCCCGCCGCTCATAGCGTTGCCGGTATCTATCTGCATGATAAAATCGGATACCGTTTTTTCGCGCAGCGTAGACCAGATCGTCTTTCCGTTTTCCGGCAGAACCTTAAATTCGGATGAATGGTTGTGATAACCGGTGCGCATCCCGTGCGCTGCCAGTCTGGCTGACGCGGCGTTTAATTTTTCCGCCGTTTTACATACAGCTTCATAGCTGTTTAGCATATCATCGGGCATCGACGAAATTATAATGTTTTTATTGCCAACTTCTTTGTGAAACTTAACCGTTTCTTCAAATTCCTCATCGGTACCGAAGAAAGGCTGATATGACCAGTGCCACCCGGAACACCATAAACCCGTTTCTTTGAGCGCCTCAGCGTATCTTTGCGCCGTGAATGCCGGTGTGCCCGCGAACTCGACAGCTTCGTATCCGTAGCTCTTTACCTTTTTCATCGTGCCCTCCAGGTCCGCTGCAAGCGCCTTGCGTACCGAGTATAATTCGAGTGATATTGGAATTGCCATGATAACCTCCATAAATTATATATAATATTTGATTTTACTTTATCTGTATATTGCAATGTGCCTGTTTTTCAGGTTTTCGGTAATCTCCATTTCGAGCATGCCGTCATGCCATGTAAAGGGAACCGGGTCACCGGTGGTAAATATGCGGTTTACACATAATTCGACCGCGGGTTCACCGCCCAGGGGCAGAGGAAGGGTGATAACCGCGGGTGTGCGGCAATTGAGGATATAGACCTCGTTCAATCCGTCACAAAGGAATTTATTGCGGATTTTACCCCAACCGATATCAACCGGCCGGTCGGCAAAAACAAACTCATTATCATCTATCTTAATGGTATTTGTTCCCTGACCCCTGTATGCCGACAATCTCCCGTTATCATAATTATAAATCAACAGGTTATTGCCCGAATAGGTGATTTTATGCCCTTCCAGCACCTCTCCGTCAAGGGTAATATCAAGGGGAGGCAGTTCTCGTCCCTCAAGAAACTTAACATCAAGTTCACGATTGCGGAAGAACTGGCCGTCCCACGCCTCATCAAAGGTCCTGTAGTGGTTAGCCACGGCAATCGCGCCGTTGGGAAAACCGTTAAAAACATATTTTGAATCAGCAGGGCGGGATTTTGCCTCCAGACTGTTTTCACCGTACGCGCCCATCTTCTCAAGCAGCCGGAACAATGTATCCTTATCATAACCGAGGGAAGCTGACTGGTCATCACGGGGGCGGAATCCGCAATACAGCGCCACACCGCCGTTATCATAATATTTACATGCAGCGACCGGCTTATCATCTAGAAAAGCGACGGTCTCTCCGTCGGAAACCTCAACGGGATAGATGTAATCGGGCAGTAAATCGGTTATGACCATCATCGGTTCGATGCCTTCAAAAGTGCCGGTAAAGTATATGCTCCGGTCTTTTGCAGTATGCGGACGACAGGCAGGGGTAACCCCGGCAATGCCGAAAAGCGCTTTAAAACAATCGGTTACAGGACCGCCTTCTTCGGTCATTGCCGGCCAGGCAGCCTGCCATAACAGCTTTCCGCCGCTCAAAACGAAACGTTCGAGCAGGATTATGGTCTTTTCCGCTATAAAGGGTTCATATAACACAACAATCGTGCGATAAGTGTAATCACCCACAATAATATGTCCGCGGTTATCCAATATGGCATTTTCCAGCAGTTTAGCCTCGGTTATATAATTACAATAACCGTATTGGGTCATCCAGCTGCCGAAACGCTCCTCTGCGTAATTAAGCTCAAGGGGATACAATGCCAGAACGTCGGTCTTGCGGTGCTGCATTCCCTGTTCTATATTATAACCGTGCGGGTTGCCGTAAGCGAGACCAACCATTGCAAACCGGTGTAATATCTCCTGAGGACTGCCCCAGGCGGCGCTGTAAGACTGTTCGTATGTGTTTAAAGCGCCGAAGCTGCAGGCTAAAGCCTGGGCATAATAATTACGGTCGGTATTCGAACCTTCCGGATGGTCGTTTCCGGCGCCCGTAAGGAAATCATTCCACATGAAATAATCATAACAGGCGGAGATGTTTTCACGTATCGACGATGACCAGTCGTAATTCGGCGTGTAATCATAACGCGAAATACCCGTCTCCTTCCATATTTCAGCCAGGCGGCGTGTTTTTGCGACATGATTATCTTCCTGTGACAAGGAGGGGTCATCGGGACCCAGCTTCAGATGGGGCGGATTGTCGGGTTTATAATAATGGTCGCATGTCGGTGACTCCTGCCAGGTCGCGTGCGCCCGGGTCATAATCGGAGCGCCGAATAATTTTTCGGCATATTCTTTGGCTTCAATCGAAAGATTTACTACCCTGCTTTGCAGCAGTTCAAAATATCGTTTGCGAAACAGCCATGTTTTATATATCCCGGCGTCGCTGTTTTCAAAAATATGCTGAGCCGGTTCTCTGCCCGCTTCATCGTCACCAAGGAAATCATGCTGATGATAAGAAAAATATATCAGGTATTTCATCATGTCTTTGAATTCGGAGCCGTAGAGAGTCGCATATTCCCTTTCAAGAGGCGGGGTAAGATAACGCGAATTTATCTCGGTCTCGCCGAAATGGGTGCCCAAATCCCAGTCAAACTGGATATGCATCTCATCGGAATAAAACCCGCCGTAATCGATACCCGCAGCGGCGTGCGCATCTATCACACTCTTGATATAATCAAAGGCGTTGTCCGCAAAATAATCCATTTCAGGCACATGATAAACGGCTACCAGCAATACCCTGTCCGATGTCGGATTTTCCCATTTCCCCGAAACCTCAAGCCGTCCGTATCCGTAACCCGCGCCGGTAATCTTCACGGAATCCTCATGCACCGTATATGATACCGTCTCGGAGATGTCGACTATATTATCGGGGTTTACATAAAAATAGCTTGTATCAGCGTAACGTTCCTCTTCAAACGCATAAGCACGAACTTCAGAAAGCGTCAGCGTTATAGGTCCCTTGTTATTGTACCATTGTCGCTGCAATACCATATCCGCGGAGTAATGCCCGCCGGCGGTGATTTCGGCTTCAAGATATTGACACTGTATACCTCCATCATCATGTGTTTTTCTGTAGTCGCCGCCGATATCAAGCGGTGAAATCAGACTTGCTCCGAAGGACATAC
>JAQVWU010000096.1 GCA_028709565.1 Eubacteriales bacterium | reverse complement strand
AGAACAGAATCCCCCAGAAACTCCAGGCGTTCGTTGCATGAAACAGCGCTGCCCCGCGCTTTTTGTTCATTTGCATATGATGAATGAGTTAATGCCCGGTTTAATATTTCCGTATCAGCAAATTTATATCCCAGTATGGTTTCAAGCGCTGACAGTTCCGGTTGCTTTTCACATAGGTTCATCTGCGGATGTTTCTTTTGATTGCGTGTCATGTGTTGTTTTATCCTCATTGACAATATTGGTTTCTGCGGATACAGCTTCATCGGTTTCGTTTTTTATTGTTTGTTTTACTATTTCCACAATGATGCCCGTATTGATATATGATATTGCCTGGCGTATGGCATTTTTAATCGCGAGCGCGTCCGAGTTTCCGTGAGCTTTGATAACAGGCCGAGACAAACCGAGCAGGGGCGCGCCGCCGTATTCGGAAACATCGAAATCATCCTTTAATTTTTTAAGACCGTTTTTTAAGGGCAAAGCTGAAACTTTTGTTATGAGATTGCTGTAGAAAATGTCTTTGAGCTGACCCATCAGATAGGCACCCATTCCCTCTACTGTTTTAAGCAGTATGTTTCCGGTAAAACCGTCGGTGACAAGTACATCACAGCTGCCAAAGGGCAATATTTTACCTTCAATATTTCCCACGAAATTTATATTCTCTTCGTTTTCCATCAGCTTATATGCCTCAATGAGTTTTTTCGTTCCCTTTGTACTCTCGGCGCCGTTGCTGAGCAATCCGACTTCGGGAACCTCCACATTCAGGATTTTATTCATATAAATGGAACCCATGATGCCGAATTGTACCATATGGGCGGGTTCAACTTCAATATTAGCGCCGGCATCAATTAGAAGCAGAGGTTTTGCAAACGGGAGGATAATAGCGATTGCCGAACGTTTAATCCCTTTTATACGTCTGACAATCAGGGAAGAACCGGCGTGAAGCGCACCCGTATTGCCGGCGCTGACAAAGGCATCGCCTTTTCCTTCGGCTAGCATGCGCAGTCCCACGCTCATTGAGGAACCGCTTTTATCGCGTATTACACTTAATGCCGGATCTTCCATAGTAACTACTTCGGTAGTATGTATAATGGATATGCGTTCCTCTTCGGCGGACAATTTATGTTTGTCACAGGTTTCGGCAATCGAATTTTCATCGCCTATCATTATTATTTCGACGCCGTATTCCTCAGCTGCCAGGAAAGCGCCGCGTACTATTTCATCAGGAGCGTTGTCCCCTCCCATTGCGTCAACAATTATTTTCATCTAGCGCATGCCGCCTGCACCGATAATCGCCGGTAAGGCCGCATGTAACCCCCCTCACTGTATTTCATATTATAAATAATCAAATGATTCTAAAAATTCAATCGACCGAGCTGCTATTGCTTCGTATTTTTTTGCTTTCCCGCCTCTGACACGTTCCGGCAGCGGTTTGATTATCCCGAAATTAGCGTTCATCGGTTGGAAATCCCGGACATTCGGGTTGCTGATATAATGCGCCAGCGCGCCGATTACGGTTATATCCGGAAAAACGACCGCTTCTTTTCCTAAAGCGACATATGCTGCGTTTATTCCAGCAACAATTCCCGAAGAAGCCGATTCTATATATCCTTCGACGCCGGTTATTTGTCCGGTAAAGAATATACGCGGATTTTTGAGCATTGAATAACAACAGGTTAACGTTTTCGGAGAATTAATGTAAGTATTTCTGTGCATAACGCCGTAACGCAAAAATTTTGCGTTTTCCAATCCCGGAATAAGTCCGAAGACGCGGCGCTGCTCATCAAAGGTCAAATGTGTTTGAAAACCAACTATATTATACATTGTGCGCCCGATATTTTCAAGACGCAGCTGAACGACAGCATATGGTTCTTTTCCGTCACGGGGGTCTATGAGACCGATCGGTTTTAAAGGACCGTAACGCAGCGTATCAAAACCGCGTTTAGCCATGATTTCAACCGGCATACATCCCTCGAAAACCTTCGGGTCATTTTCAAATTCTTTAAGCGGTGTTTGGCGGGCGTTTATAAGTTCATTATAAAAAACATCATATTCAGATTTGGTCATAGGACAATTTAAATACGCGGATTCGCCTTTATCGTAACGCGAGGCAAAAAAAGTGCGGTCATAATTGATGGTTGACGCGTCTATTATGGGCGCTGCCGCATCAAAAAAATAAAGATAATCGCTTCCGATAAAATCCGAAATGTATTCGGATAAAACCGGAGAAGTCAGCGGCCCGGTCGCGATTACAGTCGGCAGGTCATCATTAAAAAAAGAAACCTCTCCGCTTATTATTTCTATGTTGGTGTGCTTTGTTATTTTTTCGGTAATATACTGCGAAAAGCTATCGCGGTTTACCGCAAGGGCGGTTCCCGCGGGAATTTGAGAAGCGTGAGCTGCTTCCATTATAACTGAAGACAACATATTCATCTCTTCTTTCAATAAACCGATGGCACTGGTTTTTTGGGTTGAACGAAATGAATTTGAGCATACGAGTTCCGCGAATAAAGGAGATTTATGAGCTGGTGTATATTTGCAGGGTTTCATCTCGTGAAGAAACACTTTAACACCGCACTTTGCCGCCTGATATGCCGCCTCACAGCCGGCCAGCCCTGCGCCTATTACATTAATCGCTTTCATGTTTCGGATTCGGCAGCATTTTGCAAATCTTCTTTTGGTTCGATTGGTTCGCTGTCGCGTTTATAACCGCATTCTTTATTATGGCATATTATCTGATTCTTGCCTTTTTTTACGAACAACATTTCTCCGCAGTCGGGGCATTTTTCATCAACGGGTAAATCCCAGGAAGAAAATTTACATGTGTTATAATTCTCACAACTGTAAAACACCGATTTTTTTGACCTTTTAATCAAAATCTTACCTTTGCAAACCGGGCATAAAACGCCGGTTTCTTTATGCAGCTGCTTTGTGTTTTTACAATCGGGATATTTGCAGCAGGCTAAAAAATTCCCGTATCTTCCCGTTTTCATTATCATATCGCTGCCGCATAAATCGCATTTGACATCGGTTTTTTCTGTTTTGGATGAATCAACCGCGCTGCCGTCAGGGGTCAGCGGTTTGGTGTTTTTACATTCCGGGTACCCGGGACATGCGGCAAATTTGCCGTATCTTCCGTTTTTTATTACCATTGTGCGGCCGCATTTTTCACATGTTATATCGGTTTCCTCAACGGGGATCTTTATGTCGCCATTGGCGACACTTTTGTCAGCCTGTATCAGATTTTTCTCAAATTTATTATAAAATTCTCCCAGAACGCTTATCATGTCACTCATGCCATTTTCTATGTCATCCAGTTTTTCTTCCATTTGGGCGGTAAATTCGTAATCGACAACATCGGCAAAGTTATTTTTCATCAATTCAGTGGTTATTTCCCCGAGCGGGGTAGGTTTCAGAGCTCTGCCTTCGCGTTCAACATATCCGCGTGTTATTATAGTAGTTATAATCGGAGTATAAGTACTGGGACGCCCTATTCCTTTTTCCTCAAGGAATTTAATCAATGAAGCTTCGCTATATCTTGGGGCGGGTTCGGTAAAGTGGCGATTCGGTTCGATTTTTTCCGCGGTCAGCCGCTCACCTTCTTTTAGTTCGGGCAGTGCGGCTTTTTCCATAGCGTTATTTACGCTTTCATTTGACGCCGTGTTTTCGGTATCGTCGTAAACGGCAAGATATCCGTTGAATTTTACTGTATAACCGCTGGCTCGGAATATATATCCTGAACATTGGATTTCGGCAGAAACGGTGTCAAGTTCGGCAGATACCATTTGACTTGCGGTAAAACGACTCCAAATCAATTTATATAGCTTATATTGGTCGGGTGTGAGTGACTTTTTTATGGCGTCAGGTTCTATATTTATATTGGACGGCCTTATTGCTTCATGAGCGTCCTGTGCTGAATTTTTGGATTTATAGACACGGGGCACAGCCGGATAATACTTATCTCCGAATTTTTCGATAATATATTCTTTTGCAGAATGAACCGCTTCTTCCGAAACGCGGGTAGAGTCGGTGCGCATGTATGTTATAAGACCCTGAACGCCGCCGTTCTCGCTGCCTATATTAACGCCCTCGTATAGTTCCTGCGCTGTTTTCATAATGCGCTGCGATTGGAATCCAAGCTTTCTCGAAGCCTCCTGCTGCAGTGTCGATGTAATAAAGGGCGGCGTCGGGTTTTTTAGGCGCGTAGCTTTTTTAATCGATGATATGGCAAACGGACCGTCTTTAACCGAATCAAACACATTCTGAGCTTCATTTTCATTGCGGAGTTCAAGCTTGCCGTCTTTATTCCCGTAGAATTTTGCGTTTAACAATTCATTTTTATCAGTTTTGAATTTACAATCGATTGTCCAGTATTCGACAGGAACAAATGCTCGGATTTCCGCTTCCCGTTCAACAATGATACGTGTTGCCACCGATTGCACACGACCCGCCGACAATCCGCCGTGAATAGTCTTCCATAAAAAAGGACTGAGTTTGTAACCGACAATTCTGTCCAAAATCCTTCGGGCTTGCTGCGCGTTTACTAAATTCATGTCGATGGCTCTGGGTTTTTTAATAGCTGCTTTAACCGCGGTCTTGGTTATTTCATTAAAAGAAACCCGCCTTGTATCCTCAACGGGAATATCCAGCGCCGCGGCAAGATGCCACGAAATGGCCTCGCCTTCGCGGTCAGGGTCTGCCGCAAGATATATTTTATCGGATGCTTTAGCTTCCTTTTTTAATTCTTTTATAAGAGGCCCTTTGCCCCTTATGTTTATATAATGTGCTTTAAAGTTATCTTCGATATCAACACCGAGTTTGCTTTTGGGCAGATCGCGTACATGTCCTTTGGATGCGACTACCTTATAACCCGAGCCGAGATAACTCTTTATTGTACTTGCCTTCGCAGGCGATTCGACAATAACAAGATTCGGCATTGCTTTATTCCTTTCGTTTTTACGTTTCTTAATGTCTCCGGTAATACCATTATGTTAATATTATGTTATTTTATACAGACCGCCCGGTAAAACTTTTATTATCCCCTTTATCTCAAGCATAGTCAGGATTGTGAGGACACTGGAGACCGAAAATCCTTTTCGTGCCAGGGCATCGGCTGTAGCAGGCTGACCGTCACTCATCAGATCATATATTTGTTGTTCGTCTTCGCTTAATGCCGGGGGGTTTACCGATTGACCAATTGATATTTTGGTTGTATCTACGGTCCGGCTGTCTTTTGAATTATGGATTTGGGCGGCTTGCGTTATAATCAATTGCTTTTTTTGCTTTTTCCCGACCTTTACGCTCACGGCAGGGTCGTTCATGCTTTGTTCGGGGAATCGATATGATGATTTTTCGACTTTTATGGAAGAAGGATATAATCCTGCGTAAATGTTTAAAATATCATGAGCGGTGGTCACCATTATCGCGCCCTGTTGTATTAAACTGTTTGTACCGCCGCTGTTCATTTCACCTATTTTACCGGGCAATGCGAAGATATCACGCCCTTGATAAATGGCGCTACGGGCTGTTATCATAGCACCGCTTTTTTTATCGGCTTCGATGACAAAGGTCCCCTGCGATAATCCGCTCATAATACGATTGCGCAGCGGAAAATTAAAACCCGAGGGAGGAGTTGACGGCTTGAATTCCGTAATGACAGCGCCGTATTCTATTATTTCATCCATCAGAGAATCATGCTCACGGGGGTAAACACGATTTATACCGCAGCCCAATACAGCTACGGTTTGGCCGCCTGCGTCTATTGCCGCCCGGTGGCACATACCGTCAACGCCAAGCGCCATTCCGCTTATAATTACTGTACCGCATTTTGTCAGATCATAAATAATGGTATAGGCTGATTGTTTGCCGTAATCGGTCATACGTCTTGTGCCGACTGTTGTAATGCACAGACGGTTATTAAAATCGGGCAGTTTTCCGCGATAATATAAAAGAACGGGCTTATCTTTTATTTTTCTTAAACGTTCGGGATAATATTCACTGTCGGGGGTTAACAGGCCGATCTTGCTTTGATAACAGTATTCCTGTATGGTTTTTGCTTCGTCGAGTTCATGTGAAAAAGTATTTTTCAAACGATTCTCCGTTATCTGCATGATCTCCCTTTCATCTGCTTTATAAATGAATTCGGGATTCATTTCGAAACAGACGAGCAGCTTTTCGGCAATATTATATCGGGTACCGCAAACCAGGCTCAGCCAAATCCAGTATAACGTGTCAACCATATGATACCCCCATAAAGTCATTGATTATCCTGTCTGTATCCTTCCCAGATTAATATAGCGGCAGCTATAGAAGCATTAAGTGATTCGGAATTTTGTTTCATCGGGATAAAGACACAGCCGGTTGTTTCCGTGATATATGAAACATCCAGTCCGTGACCTTCATTGCCGATAATAAAACAGGTTTTTTGTGATATGACAAACTTGTCAAGCGGCAGAGCCGATCTGTCGGGCGCGGCTGCATAGACCGAATAACCGCCGGATTTCAGATTACGAATTGTGGAGATCATATCGTCACAAACCGTTATACGCTGCCTGAATAAAGCGCCCATTGAAGCTCGTATGGTTTTAGGGTTATACAGATCGGCACACTCGTTGTCTGTTATAATACAATCAATGCCCAAAGCATTGGCTGATCGTATTATTGTACCCAAATTGCCGGGATCCTGTATATTTGACAACAAAAGCAGGCGCTGTTTTCCGTCATGTATATTTATATCGTTGTCGATATTATATATTTTAATATAAAAATGTAAAAAGTCAATATGTTTGGCGGCACATATTATACCTTCATAAGATTTTTCACTTGTAATTTTTTCAAAACAGCCTTCCGATAAAACGTATACAGGATAATCGGACAGTTCGTTTTCATATACTCTGTAATAATCTCCTGTGACAAAAACATATTGAATAATTATGTCCGATGCTCTGGCTTCAATAAACAGTTTTCGCCCTTCAAATAAAAACAACCGCGCGAAATCACGATGTTTTTTATGTTTCAATTTAGCCATTTCCGTTATCAGCGGATTATGACGTGATGTTATTGTCTTCATGTTCTACCCCGGATATAACATAAAGGGTTTGCTCCTTAACCTCAATCCGCGAACGCTTAACGATCACCGGACATTTTGGAACAAACCCTGTTATATAGCCATGTTTATAATACCGCTTTTACCTTCTCGGTGAGAGACGCGAATGCTTCTTTGTCCGAAACCGCAAGTTCCGCGAGCATTTTTCTGTTGAGGTCAATGCCTGCAAGTTTTAATCCATGCATGAAAGTAGAATAGTTGATTCCGTTCACCTTGGCCTGTGCCGAGATTCTGGTTATCCATAAAGAACGGAAATCTCTCTTTTTTAACTTTCTGCCCGTGAAGGCATAGTTGCCGCTCTTCATAACCGCCTGCTTAGCCATTTTAAAGTGCGTGCTCTTTGAACCCCAATAACCTTTAGCGGCTTTTAATACCTTGTTTCTTCTCTTCCGGGTCGTTACTGCCCTTTTTACTCTTGCCATTTACTTTTCCTCCTAAGTATTATATAATGGGGTGTTAAGTTTTTTGGATTAAGAACTTAATGGCAGGGGCCATCGATTCACTGAGATACCCGCCTTTTCTTAGTTGTCTCTTGCGTTTTGCTGTTTTAAGACCGAGCTTATGGCGGCGATGTGTATGGTTCATTTTTACTTTGCCGCTTTTTGTGACGGAAAAACGCTTAGCTGTCGCTTTATGTGTCTTGATTTTTCCCATTTCTGTATCCGTTTCTCGGCGACTATTTTTTTATTTATGCTCATTAAAAATATTACAGAATTTATATATAAAGTAAGTTTATCAATTAATCTAATCATATAAAATACTGTAATGGTTTTCGGAGTAAAACGTCTGCGCCGGTCGCCGGTGACGCAAACGTTTAAATCTATATTAAAAGCTGTAATATCTTAAATGTGTGTTGATATCAGCAATAATATTCAAAAACATTCAATAATTATCAATTGTTTTATTTTATTTGTTTTGCCCCCGATTTTTTACCGTGTGCCCGCTTTTTCCAAAGATGAAGATTTATCCGAAGCGGATTGTTTTATAGGCGCGAGGAACATAGTGAGAGAACGACCTTCAAGTATAGGTGCTTTATCTACACTTCCTATGTCGGCACAAGCTTCGGTAAAACGGGTAAGAAGATCGCGTCCGAGTTCTATATGACTCATTTGACGTCCTCTGAAGCGCACAATAACCTTTACTTTATCGCCTGATGTTAAAAAACGGCGGGCATGGTTTGCTTTTGTATTAAAGTCATTGGTATCAATATGGCAGGAAAGCTGTATTTCCTTTATGTCGATTACCTGTTGCTTTTTCTTCGCTTCTTTGTCCTTCTTGTCCCTTTCGAAACGGAAACGCCCGTAGTCGATTATTTTACAGACAGGCGGTTCTGCTTGCGGAGCTATAAGCACAAGGTCAAGACCGCGGTCATATGCGGCGTTTTGCGCGTTAGCCAATGAAAGCAAACCCATTTGTTCAGCGTCAGGTCCTATTACGCGGACTATTTTTGACGGTGAAAAACCCAGTGATTTTATGCCGTCGTTGATGTAAAGATCTTTTGTGTTATTTTTTATTGAAAAGCCCCCCTATAAATTTTGTTTTTAAAAATATCCGAATTTAATAAAAAAAGCACGAAGCCATAGCTCCGCACATAATTATTACGTATTAAACGTAGATAAATATTTACCCGTGTATTTTAAATGCACAAGGTGAGAACGGAGATGTTCTGCTTCTTTTATACATTGTAATTATAACATAAAAAAAATCTTTTGTCAACATATATATAATTATTGTCTGTGTCATATTCTGTGGTTGTCAATCATTTGGTCCAATTTTTATGTGTTCAATGTGATA
>JAQVWU010000095.1 GCA_028709565.1 Eubacteriales bacterium | reverse complement strand
GGGCGGTGTAGCTATAAAATTACGACTCGTTATCATCATTCTTTACCCCCTCGTATAAAACTCATAAGCTTACCGATAACTGTTCATAACCTAATGATAGTCGGTTATTTCTATAATATTCACGATTTTAATCTCAGTTCCTTTTTTTTCAAATACAAGCCGATAGGGATGGATTAAATCCACTGCATATTGACCTTTTCTGTTTTTACCCAGCGGGTGGCATCTTCCAACGTTAAATTGAATCATTTGTTCAACAGAATCGGAGGCTGTTATTTGATCTATTCTTTGTTGAATCTTTCCTGCCATCAGTTTTCCATATCTCTTTTCGGCAACTGAAGCCCTTGTACATTCTTTCTCGATTTTACGATCGCTAAATTCGACTTTCAACAAACCACCCCTCAGTTGCATTTACCTTTCGGGTAAATTAATTATACCATATTTTGTTTATGATGTCAACAGGTAATTAACCTCTAAGGTAAATAATTATATCAGATGTTTCGTTTTTCGACTGCCCATGGTTATTATCCCGGTATACGGAAAAAGCCTTTTTCACCGCCATACGGTTCGAAAGGCTTTTTCCACAATAGAATTGTCGATTAAAATGCTTATTGCAGCAGGAACATGGCGTAGCCGGTTATCTCGGGCAGGGTGATCTCGCACCGGCCCTCTTTTGTTTCAAAGAGGACGGGGATCAGTTCGGGCAGCAGGCATACCGAGGTGTAGTCCCCTCTGACCGATACCCGGCGTCCGGCGGGCAGGGTCACATGCTCCTCCACCACGTCAAAAGGCCCGCGCGGTTCGGGGAAGGTGGTTTTTACATGCAGCAGCCGGTAATCGTCGGTGCCGGTCAGGGTCACCCTGGAGGTGGAGGGCATTTGGGGCGCCCTGATGAGCGGGTCGGGCAGCAATTGTTCTATGAGGTGGGCGGCCAGTTTTTTATGGAAGACCGATGCCGTGCGGTTGTAGGCGGTGAACAGCTTAAAGCAGACATGGGCGGTGTTCCCGGACAGGGCCGCCGCCGTATATCCGTTTTCCCCCTCCGGCGGTGTATAATAATAACCGTGCAGACCGTCCCAGTGACGGTTGAAATAGGCGCCGACATATGAAGCGACGCTCAGTTTGCCGTCGGTCTTCATGAGAATGCCCTGATTGTACATGTCATAGTCCATATCGGCTTCGCACAAGATTTCCTTTGTGCGATAATATGAGGAGTTGGCGGTATCCGCCCCGTGGTATTCGATAAAATCGTAAATCCCCGGCGCGAAGGCTTTCCTGCCTGGCAGCAAGCCGCCGAAGCCCGTGGACAGCAGCTTCCCTCCCGACTCCATATATGCGGTGAGTTTGGGCAGCAGCCGGTCGTTTACCACCGTCTCGTCGGGCAGGATTATCAGCCTGAATTTATCCAGCGGCATATCCTCGTTGATTATCTCAAAGCTGTATTTGAGTTCCGACAGCATGCGCGCCGCTCCCGGCTGCTCGGAGCCGTAGGTCCCGCGGTTTATCACCACGCCGATGTCAGCCTTATAAACGGCATCGTCGGTCCAACGTTCATAGCGCATCGTTTCGCCGTAAATTTCGCCGATGATGCGGTAGATGTCCTTCTCAAGCCCCCGGGCGGGGTGCATATGGTCGCCCACCGAATACTGCACACCCTGGCACAGGGCGTCGTATATATCGTTTTCAATCGAAGCCTTGGATTTAAAGCCGCCGAAATCACCCCATGAAGCCTGAAAGCGGCCGGTCATATACAGGGTGTCTTTATGCAGATTACGGGCATAGGAGGCGCGGGGTACAAAATAGTCATAACCCCAGCCCCCCGAGGGCAGGCATTCCACCTCGTTATGCGTTTCCATATCGTCGACCTCGTCATATTGCATGCCGTTGAGATAAAAGAGTTTATCCCGCGGGATAACGGCGCGGATGCGGCGGGAAATATCCAGCATAACCTCACGGGAAAAGGCGGTCACGGCCGCCCGGTCGTTTATATCGATGCCCCGCTCCAGCATGTCTTCGGTGCATTTGTTGCACCAGCAGGGTTCAAGGACCATGCAGTCGCAGAACAGACCGTCCGGATTAAGGGCGGCAATCTCTGTCACCAGTTCCAGCAGGTAATCGCCGTAGCCGGTGTTATAGCACATGGTCCTGAAGAAGTTGGCGGTGCGGTCGCCCCGGATTATCCGCCCCTCGGCGTCCACACGGCACCATTGGGCGTGACTGCGCGCCGCCTCGTGATTGAGTCCTATGTTGATATAGGCGACCACGCGGATGTCTTTTTTATGGCACTCCTCCAGCACCGAGCCGATCATGTCCCCCTTCATAGTCGGATAGGGCACACCGACCTTTGTCGGATAGTAGGAAAAGCCCAGATTGCACTGGGCGAACATGTTAATCAGCGTTACGTTTGCGTCGGACAGGGTCCGTGCAAAGTCAGCGGCGTCAAATTCCCTGCCGAAATCGTAAATGCCGGGCATGGTGTGAAAATCTATATGTACGCCTCTTTTAAGTTTAGGTATCATTTTTTACCTCCTCAGGTTCTATTGGTGTTTGTTAGGATTTATTGGGTTCTGTTATGACATCAATATACTCAATGAGGGTGCAGCCCCTCTGTTCTATCATCTGCTTTGTGCCCTCGGCGCTCTTTGACGAATCGCCGCCGCCCGATGTGAGAAACACCCCCACCTCTTTGCCGGAGGGCAGCAGATTTACCATCGCGTTAAATGCCGGCGCGGGGAAGCCCGCCCAGACCGGCGCCCCTATATATATGCGGTCGTATCCGCCGATATCGGCGCCCGGCCGCCGTATAACCGGCACTTTGCGCTTCATCGCCTGCGTACAGCCGGGGATGAACGCGGTGATAATATTGCGCTTCTTTGCCTCAAAGATCTCACAGAGTTCGCCGTCGTATTTTTCGGCGCGGCGTTTGGCCTCCCCGCGTGTTTTGCCCGAAAATGAATAATAAATAACAAGCGTTTTCATATCGGATCCGGTCCTCCGTTTTTTAGGATTTTTGGTTTTAAATCGATAACTTAAATGCAGTATAGCATTGTTTTTTTCCAAAGTCAACCTAAATACAATTTTAATACAATTTTAATGCATTTAAACTTTTTATACATATCGAAAAAAAATCAAAACATAAAAATCATGCGTAATAATCACGAAAATTTTCAACAAACATTAAAAAAGAAGCGAAACAGGTTTGCATTCGCTTCTTTTTATAGTATAATAAAAAGAGCGATACAGATGAGATTACACATTTCACAGATAAAGGAGCAGACAACATGACCAATAAAATGCCCTTCAGACAGGTGCACCTCGACTTCCATACCTCACCCGCCATACCCTCGGTCGGCGAAAGCTTTTCAAAAGAGCAGTTCATCGCCGCCCTCAGGGCCGGGCATGTCGATTCGATAACCCTGTTTTCAAAATGCCATCACGGCTATTCCTTCCATCCCGCCGAAACCAACGAAATCCACCCCGGATTGAAATTCGACCTGCTGGACGCGCAGCTTGAAGCCTGCCGGGAGGCCGGCATCAACGCCCCGGTCTATATCTCCGCGGGCTTTGACGAAAAGGATGCCGTTTGCCACCCCGAATGGCTGGTCCTCGGCTCTCCGTCGGCGGGCGCCGATTTCGTCAACGAGGCGCGCTATCACCTGCTTTGCTACAACACCCCCTACCTGGACAAACTGATTGCCCAGATCGGCGAGGTCATGCGCAAATATAACCCGAGCGGTCTTTTCCTGGACATTTCCGATGTCCGCCATTGCTATTGCTCCCGCTGCCTGGCGTCCATGCGGCAAAAGGGGCTCAATCCGAAGGACCCCGCCCATGTGCGTGAGCACGGCGAGCAGGTCTACGCCGAATACTGCGACCGGGTTGAGCGGGAGGTGCGCAAATACAATCCCGATACAAAAATATTCCATAACGCGGGCAACATTACCCGGGGCAGGCGCGACCTGGCATACCGGGACACCCATCTGGAGATTGAGAGCCTGCCCACCGGCGGATGGGGCTATGACCACTTCCCAATGAGCGCCGCCTATGTCCGCACGCTGGGCATGGACTATCTGGGCATGACCGGCAAGTTCCATACCACCTGGGGCGAGTTCGGCGGCTTCAAGCACCCCAACGCCCTGCGATACGAAACGGCGCTGTCCCTGGCCTTCGGAGCCCGCTGTTCGGTCGGCGACCAGCTGCACCCGAGCGGCGAAATGAATATGTCCACCTATAATCTCATCGGCGCCGCCTACCGCGAGGTCGAAGAAAAAGAGAAATGGTGCACGGACACGGCTCCGGTCACCGATATCGCCATACTGTCCTCCGAGGCCTGCTCCCCCCGCAACCCCCGCCACAACAACGCCGACACCGGCGCCTCCCGCATGCTGCTGGAGGGCAAATATCTCTATGATATCATCGACCTTGAGACCTCTTTTGAAAAATATAAACTGCTGGTCCTGCCCGACAATATCATCGCAGACAATGCGCTGGCACAGAGGCTCGGGGACTATCTCGCCGCCGGCGGCAAGCTGCTGGCGACCGGCGAATCCTGCCTCAATCCCGAAAAGACCGCCTTCGCCGTCGACATAGGCGCCGTCTATGAAGGACCAAACCGCTGCCGCCCCTCATATATGATTCCTTCAGCCGAACTGAACATGATAAACGGCGTCACCCCCTATGTCATGTATGCCGCGGCGCAGAACATCCTGCCTGCCGGCGGCTCGGCGATATTCGCGTCCCTCGCCGAATCCTATTTCAACCGCGCCCCCGAAAACTTTTCCTCCCATCAGCACACCCCCGACAAACCGGGCAGCCGACGTCCCGGCGCGGTATTCAACGGCAGCGCCGCCTATATATGCTGGAATGTCTTTGAAGACTACGCGATCAAAGGCTCGCTGTGTCTTAAAGAGCTGGTGACAAACGCCATTGAGATGCTGCTGGGCGGCGATAAATCGATGACGGTGCGCAATCTGCCCGACCGTGGCATTGCCACCCTGACCGACGACCCGGCGCAAAAGCGGCTGGTCAGCCACCTCCTCTTTGCCCATACCTGCCTGCGGGGCGGCGGCATTGAGGTCATCGAGGACACCGTGGAACTGCGCGATATAGCCGTCACGGTCAGATGTCCCGCCGAACCGGTCTCGGTGACGATGGTGCCGCAGATGCAGCCGCTCCCGTTTGATTATGCCGGCGGTATGGTATCCTTCACGGTTCCCGCCTTTACCGTTCATCAGATGACCGAAATCGCATATTAAAATCATCGCCTTTTTTATCCTCAGCAATCCTTCCGTCTATCCATCAATCAATCAATCAATCCATCAATCCATCAATCCATCAATCCATCAATCCATCAATCCATCAATCAATCATCCATGTCTGCCCGATATATCGTGAGGGAGAAAATATGGACATCTCTCAGGCTACAGAAAAAGTCTTTTCGGCAATGACAAAATCAAAACTGATACATGAAGCCGTGCTGATTGTCGAAAATACCGAAGGGGATTATTCCCGCTGCCACACATACGGAACCAAGGATGCCGACTCCCCGCTGCTCATGTCCGACACGACAAGGCTCTTTACCTCGGCTTGTGTGCTGGCGCTTATCGATAGGGGCAGTCTTTCCCCCGACGACAGGGTCGCGCAGTTTTTCGACCAGAGCGATATGAGGGGGCTGCATGTCATTAAGGACAGGGATTATTCAAATGAGCTGACCGTATACGACCTGCTCTTCCAGACCGGCGGACTGCCCGATTACTTCAAAGAAGGCAAGGGCATGAAGGGGGCGAACCTGAGGAGCGATTATGCCCTCACCTTCGGCGAACTGCTGGAATTCACCAAACTGCTGCAGCCGCATTTCTCCCCCCGGACCCCCGACAAGGCCTATTATGCCGACATCAACTTCATCCTGCTGGGCGAAATCCTCGAGAGGGTTACGACCCACTCCCTTCAGGCGGTGTATGAAAGTCTGATATTCAATCCCCTGCACATGGAGAAAACCTTTCTGGCATCCTCCGCCGCCGATTCCATCCCCGGCATTTACCATAAAGACAGAATAATCCACCGCCCCCGCGCAGTCATGGGCGCCCGGGCCGCGGGCGGCTGCGTAACCACCGCCCGGGAACTGATGACCTTTATCAAAGCCTTTTTCGGCGGCGGTCTCTTCTCAAAGGAAACCCTGAGCAAAACCGCCGAATACCGCCGGCTCTTTATGTCCGCCAACCGGGAGTATTACGGCGGCGGATATATGCGCATACCCCTGGGCCTCACGGGAAAGAGTGAGATTGTCGGCCACGCGGGGTTAACCGGATCCTTCGCCTTCTGGTATCCCCGGCGCTCCTTCGCCTTCGCGGGGGACCTCAATCAGATCGCCGACCCCGCGCTGCCCGTAAAACTGTGCGAGCGCCTCGCCTCCGCCGTACGGCGCGCCGAAAAGGACTGAAGCATTCGGCAAAAACGATTATAATTAAAATTTATTTTTTCCGGGTATTGATTTTCCGGACAATAAATGGTATACTGAATCCGACATATTACGAAAGGGGCTGGTTTTGATGACCGTTTTGTTTAAGCATCTTCGTCCGAACCGAATAAGGAGCATAAGTAACCTTTTGTAAATGCGCTTGCGGATTTAACTCCCGCGGTGGCGGCTTTATTGAAGGCTGCTTTCTGCGGGATTTTTATGCCCTTTTTCCGGTTTATTACACACGCGACCGTATCAAATTTGAATTAATTTAATTATTATCGGAGGAAAAATCATCAATACACATACAAAAACACTGCTTGCCGATTACGGATTTATCCCCGGGCCGCAGGGCTTCACCGGGAGCATGCCCGCGCGGATCACCGCCGTCCACAGGGAACGGTACGGGCTTGTCTGCGAATACGGGCCCGCCCACGGCAGACTTAAAACCGGGGTCTATTATGCCGGCGGCGGCGAGGTCTTCCCGACAACGGGGGACTTTGTCCTAATAAACCACAATCCCGGCAGCGACAGCCTTATTATAAAAACGCTGCCCCGCAGGACCTTCTTCTCCAGGCGCGACCCCACGCCCGGACGCGGAGAGCAGGCGGTGGCCGCCAACTTTGATTGGGTGTTCATCATGCAGTCGCTCAACCTCGATTTCAACCCGAGGCGGCTGGAACGCTATGTCACCCTGGCCCGGCAGTCGGGGGCGCAGCCGGTAATCATTCTGACCAAAGCCGACCTGACCGATGATTACGGCGAACAATTGCGCGCGGCGCAAAAGGCGGCACCGGGGGTAAATATACACGCCGTCAGCGCGCTGCGCGGCGCGGGTCTGGGGGCGCTGGGCGATTATCTCAAACCGCGCAAAACCGCCGTCTTTCTCGGCTCGTCGGGGGTGGGCAAATCCAGTCTGCTCAACGCCCTGGCAGGCAGGGCAATTATGGCGACAAACACCGTCCGCGAAGACGACGACAGGGGACGCCATACCACCGCCCACAGACAGCTTATCATGCTTGACTGCGGCGCGATGATTATCGACACCCCCGGCATGCGCGAGCTGGGCATGTGGGATGTCAGCGAAGGGCTGGGCGGAGCCTTCGGCGATGTGGAACAATACCTGGGCAGCTGCAGATTCAGCGACTGCCGCCACCAAACCGAACCCGGCTGCGCCGTCAAAGCCGCCGTTGAAAGCGGCGAGCTGTCTCCCGAGAGACTGGACAGCTATTTAAATCTCAAAAACGAAGCCAGATATTCCGACGACAGGGGGGCCTATCTGCGGGAAAAGCAGCAGCGGCACAAATCCATCGCCGTGCGCGGCCGACAGCTGAAGAAAAAAGACGGCTTTGACTATGACTGATTCCGAATCGCTCCTGCCCGTCCTATGCGGCATATTCGGCAGGACGATAAAGCGCGCCGACTGCCAAACAAAACCCCTGCGGGGCGGGACGCTGGGCGACGTGCGGCTGGTTTGGGGGACGGCCGACGGCATACCCTGTAAAGCCGTTTGGAAGCGGCAAAAAAGGTGGGAACGTCCCGGCGACCCCGGTTCATGGCGAAGGGAGTATGACCTGTATCAGGATTTCGGCGCATACTTCACCCCCGGTTTCCGCCCGCCGCAATGTTACCTGTCATCGCTGCGGGAGGGCGAAAGCGAGCTGTGGCTTGAGTATCTGGAAGGCGTATCGGGAGAGGCCCTCGGCATCGAAATGCTGGAGCTCGCTGCTCTAGAGCTGGGTCGGTTTCAGGGCAGAATCGCCGCGTGTCACCCGGATTTGAAGCTCCCCCTGAGCGACCGGGGCTTTTTGGCGCGGGAATTTGCTCAATGGCACAGGCAGACATACAGCCGTAATTTTCTCCTGTCCGGGTCATGCTGCCTGCCTCCGTTTCTCAAAGAAATGCTCAGAACCGGCGAAATTGTGCTGACCGGCGGCAAATCCTTTGAATACGGATACCTGCGCTCCCCGGGCTGCGGTCTGCCGCAACACCTCAGACACATGCTCACCGACACCGACGACCGCGCTGACAGCATATTCGGCGCCCTCGCCCCTCTGCCGGCTGTGCTCTGCCACCGGGATTTTTGGCACGAAAATATCATATATTCCGGCGTCGGTATCGGGCTCATCGACTGGGACACCGCCGGTTGGGGTTTTCCCGGCGAGGACATGGCGAGCCTGATTGCCGACGGCATGGACCCCGGACGGTTTGAGGAAAACTGCCGCAGGCTGATTCCCGCCTACCTCACCGGACTCTCTGAATACGCCGGATATATCGATGTCCCTTTTCCCGAAGAACTGCATATTGTGGATCAGATTCTCATCAAATTCGGCTACCGTATGCTGCAGGCCTATATGTTTGCCGAATCGGCCGAAGATAAAGCCCGAGCAGCCGGCGCGCTGGAAAAAATCTATGAACTCGGGAGGTCGCGATGAATTATAAAGAGATTAT